>BBSL01000370.1 GCA_001319865.1 Burkholderia sp. E7m39
GACGATCAGCGCGCCCGTCAGCTCCTGTGCGGCGCCCGCGAAGCGCGACAGCACCAGCACGCCGGGGTCTTCGGGATCTTGCGCCGACACATATTCTTTCGCGACCAGATTCATTCCGTCGCGCAACGGCGTCACATAGCCGACGTGCGCCGTACGGAACAGCGCCGCGAGCACGGGCCGCTCGTACTGCCGGTGGATATAGCGGATGGGCGTCCAGTCCAGCTCGGCGAAGCGTCCGTTGATGCGCCCCGACTCGCCTTCGAGCTGCAGGCGGATTTCCTGATACGCGTGCAGATCGGAGCGCGTGGGCGGCGCAATCTGCAGGAACGACACCTTGTCGCGATACGACGGCGTGTGTTCGAGCAGCCGCTCGAACGCGCGAAAACGCTCGACGAGCCCTTTCGAATAGTCGAGCCGGTCGACGCTCATGATCAGCTTGCGCGCGTGCAGCGTCGCTTCGATCGTGCGTACCGGCTTGTCGCTCTCGCCCGCCTTCGCCAGTTCGGCGATCTCGTCGGGATACACGCCGATGGGATACGCGGCCGCGCGCAACGTGCGGCCAAACGCATGAATGAGGCTCGGCCCGTGCGCGGACTGATCGACGGTGCCGTCCGCCTCGTTGACGATGTAATCGCAGAACGCGCGCAGATCGGGCTTCGTCTGGAAGCCCAGCAGATCGAACGAACACAGCGCCTCGACGAGCGCGCGATGCGGCGGCACGGCGAGCAGCACCTGCGCGGCGGGAAACGGAATGTGCAAGAAAAAGCCGATGCGATTCCTCACGCCCGCCGCGCGCAGCGCCTGCGCGAATGGAATCAGGTGATAGTCGTGAACCCAGATCACGTCGTCGTCGCGCAGCAGCGGCACCAGCTGTTGCGCGAGCCACGTGTTCACACGGCCATAGCCTTCGAAGTCGTGACGGTCGAACTGCAGCAGATCCGGCCGATAGTGAAACGCGGGCCACAGCGTCGCGTTCGAGAAGCCGCGGTAGTACTGGTCGTAGTCGCGGCGCACGAGGCCAATGGTCGCGAATGTCACCGGGCCGTGTTCTTCGAGCTTGATCTGCGGCTGCCCGGCGCCGAGCACTTCGCCGCTCCAGCCGAACCACATGCCGCCCGTTTCCTTCAATGCGTCGTACACGCCGACGGCCAGGCCGCCCGCCGCGGGACCGCCTTCCGAGATCGGCGCGACGCGGTTCGATACGATGATCAGTCGGCTCATGTCGGCGAGCGTCCGTGCAGGCGTGAACAGGAAGCGCTCATCGTGTTCATCATGCGCATCATGCTTGACGCGCCGCCGCGACGACTTCGGACAGCCACGCAAGCAGTGCGCTCACCGAGCCGATGCGCGCGTGCGCGATCGTGTCGCCTGCGCCGACCTTGATCGACAGGCCGCCGTGCTCGTTGACGACGGCAAAGCCCTTTTCGTCGGTGAGATCGTCGCCGGCGAACACGGGTGTGCGCCCGGCAAACGGCGGTTCGTCGAGAAAAGCGCGCAGCGCGCGGCCTTTGTCGACGTCCTTCGGCTTGATTTCATAGACCATCTTGCCGGGCTGCAGCACGTAGGCGTCCGGATAGTCCGCCACGAGCCGCGTCGTCGCCTCGCGCGCGACGGGTTCCCGGTCGGGCGCGTTCCGATAGTGCAGCGCGAGCGCCGCGCCCTTGATTTCGAGCAGCATGCCGGGATTCGCGTTGACGACTTCGGCGAGTACCTGCTCCATCCGCAGCAGCCGGTCGTCGTTGAAGCCGATGCGTTGCGTGTCGCCGTTCGCATCGCGCCGCTCGGCGCCGTGCAGGCCCGCAATCGGCAGATCAGGCATGCCGAGAAACTGGTCGATGCTGTCGATGCCCCGCCCCGACACGACCGCCACCGCGCCGTTCGTCAGGCGCCGCAGTTCCGCGACCAAGGCGATGGCCTCGGGTTGAACGAGGACTCCGTCGGGCGTCGGTGCCAGATCGACGAGCGTGCCGTCGAAATCGAAGAAAAATGCTGTCTCCGTCGGAGACAGAAATGCGGGAAGTGCTTGCATCGGTATACGTTGCCTCTCAGCCGCCTGCAGCCGGAAAAGTGTGCGCATCTTACCGCGCATCGGTCGTTTTTTCGAGAAAGTAAGCTTTCGTGTCGCGCAGCGGGCGATCGCCGTCCGTCACCCAACCTGCCGGATGCAAAAACCGTACGATCCGGCTTCGGCCGCCTTTCAACGCGCTGCGGCATATTGACTCGCTTCCAGCGCCTGAGGCCCACGGTACAACGACCCGTCGCAAATTGCGATAGAGTCGCAACGGCGCTGGCCGTGAAATAACGCTACGCGTCGACCAGGTGCTGCTGCAGCACGCGTCGCCGCGGCGCGCGCTTTGCGTCTCTCTTTAGATCGAGTCGTCGAAACTGCCTTTGTTCCCGAAAGCTTCCGTGTCCCTCGTGTCCCATTCTCGTGCTGCCGCTTCCCGCCGGCCCGTCGGACGGCGCCTCGCGGCGTGGGGCGGCATTGCGCTGTGCGCGGCGCTGGGTCTTGCCGCGTGCTCGCATCGGAGCGAGCCTTGGCAACTGACGGACGTGAGCGGCCATCTGCCCGACCTCGATTTCACGCTGACGGGTGACGATGGCCGGCCAGTCACGGCGCAATCGCTGAAGGGACGCGCGTCGCTCGTCTACTTCGGCTACACGCATTGTCCCGATGTCTGCCCGGAAACGATGGGACGTCTGATGCAAGTCATCGGCAAGCTTGGGCCGGATGCGCAGAATGTGCGCATTCTGTTCGTCAGCGTCGATCCCGCGCGCGACACGCCGAAGGCGCTGCATGACTATGTCGGCGCCTTCGATGCGCAGCACGCACGCGGCCTCACGGGCACGGACGAACAGATCGAGCAGATGGCGCGGCACTATCGCGTCGCGTACCAGATGGAAAAGCGCGACGCGAACGGCAACTACGAGGTGACGCACAGTTCGGCCGTCTACATCTTCGATGCGCGCAACCGCGCGCGCCTGCTCGCCACGGATCACGATACGCCCGAGGCCATCGCGGCCGACGTGCGCCGTATCCTCGAAGACCACTCCTGAAATCTCACAGGTTAGCCATGACACAACCAGTCAAAGTCCTTTCGAAACTTCACGCTCTCGCCTGCGCGGCCGCGTTCGCCCTGGTCGCAACGGGCGGCGTCGCCGCATACGCCGCCGACGCCGCGAACGCCAAGCAGGCGATCGCTGTGCAGAACGCATGGGTTCGCTGGCTGCCGAACAATTTGCCCTCGGCCGCGTACGTCACCCTCGTCAACTCGAGCGACAAGCCGATCGATCTCGTCGATATTTCGAGCGCCGATTACGGCATGGCGATGCTGCATCAAACGGTATCGAACGGCTCGACGCAAAAAATGGTGATGGTCGACAAGCTGACCGTGCCCGCGCACGGTCAGGCGGCCATCTCGCCCGGCGGCTATCACGTCATGCTCGAAGACGCGAAGCGCAGGATCGCGCCCGGCGACACGGTGCATCTGAAGCTGCAGTTCTCCGACGGCGAAACGCTCGATGCGCCGTTCGCCGTCAAGTCGCCGGCGCAGACCAAGTAGCGACGCGCGATGAACCTGCACATCTGACCGCGATGAACCTGCTCTACTGGCTCGAACCTTGGGAACCGTCGCCGACCGTCTTGATCGCGATGCTCGTTGCCGCGTTGCTTTTCGCGCGCGGCGTGCGCAAGGCGAAGGTGTCGGAGGCGCGGCAGTTGTCGTTCTGGTTCGGGCTCGGGGCGCTGTACGTCGCGCTGCACACGCGGCTCGACTACTTTTTCGAGCATGAATTCTTCATGCATCGGGCGCAGCATCTGGTGCTGCATCATCTCGGGCCGTTTTTCATCGCGCTGTCGTATCCGGGCGCGGCGATGCGCGCCGGCATGCCGTTCACCTGGCGACAGCGCTTCGTGCGGCCCGCGCTGCGCAGCCGCTGGGTCCGCGCGACGCTCGACGTGCTGTTCCACCCCGTCGTCGCCGTCGTATTGTTCGTTGGACTGATCTATTTCTGGCTGCTCTCGCCCGTCCACTTCGTGGCGATGCTCGACTGGCGGCTGTATCGTGTGATGAACTGGAGCATGGTGATCGACGGATTGCTGTTCTGGTGGCTCGTGCTCGATTCACGGCCGGCGCCGCCCGCGCGGCTGTCGCCGGGCAAGCGCATTCTGCTCGTGGTCGCGGCGATTCCGCCGCAGATCGTGCTCGGCGCGTTCATCTTCTTTTCGCCGCGCGAGCTGTATCCCGTCTATTCGATTTGCGGACGCGCATTTACCTGGCTCAGTCCGATGCGCGATCAGCAGATCGGCGGACTCTTGCTATGGATTCCTGGCTCGATGATGAGCGTGATAGGCGCAGTCATCGCGCTGCGTCACTGGATGAGACTGTCGGCGCGGGCGCGATTGCGTGACGAGAAAATGGCTGACGCGACGGCGTCGGCTCGTACGCAAACCTCGTCGGGCGCGCAGCCCGCCAATCAGCATTGAGAACGGTAAGACTCAGGCGGCGCGCATCCAGATGTGCGGGATGCCGTCCTCTTCGTGCACGTCCGAGATCGACTTGAAGCCGAAGGCACCGTAGAACGCCTGCAGATGCGCTTGCGCGTGCAGACGCACAGGCGTGCCCGGCCATTGCGCGCGGATGTGCCCGAGCGTTCGCTCCAGCATCGCATTGCCCAAACCTCGACCGCGAAACTCAGCCGTCGTCAGCACGCGGCCGATGCGGATATCGCTCTCCTCGCGATCAGGCAGCAGCACACGCAGATAACCGGCCAGTTTCGCGCGCGTGCTGCCTGCTTGCGTGCCATAGGCGAGGAGGTGCCAT
>BBSL01000371.1 GCA_001319865.1 Burkholderia sp. E7m39
AGACCATCGATGTCGCCATACAGCAATTCTGTTCGATCACGAAGACAGCCGCGCGAGCGGCAAGCATGTCGTAGACCTCGACGTTCGTCAGATCGTCGAAGGCCTTCCATCGCCAGTCGATATGAGACGTTTCTGTATTTCCCGCAGGTCGCTGCTCGCTCATGACATTGCTTTGCGTAGAAGAGAGATCGTCGATTATGCCGCGCCGTTCGGACCATAGCGAGACATCGCGATGCTCTCTACGATGCTCGCATGCACGAAGCGCGCGGAAAAAAGAAAAGCCCCGAGATTTCGGGGCTTTTCTTTGCTTCTGGAGGCGCGAACCGGAGTCGAACCGGTCTAAACGGCTTTGCAGGCCGCTGCATAACCGCTTTGCTATCGCGCCGAAAGCGGACTGTCGAACCGTTTCTGGTTGCTGACGCAACGGTCCGCAGATTTCTGCGTTTGACGCTTCTTGCGGAGCATCAAACAAAAAGGGAAGCTTGGCTTCCCCCTGTGTTTGGAGCGGGAGACGAGTCTCGAACTCGCGACCTCAACCTTGGCAAGGTTGCGCTCTACCAACTGAGCTACTCCCGCATGAATCTGCACTGCTATTTGCTGCTATCGCAACGTACTGCTTACTGCCGCACGTTGCTTGAAAATCTGGAGCGGGAGACGAGTCTCGAACTCGCGACCTCAACCTTGGCAAGGTTGCGCTCTACCAACTGAGCTACTCCCGCGTTTTTGCTTCGTTTCCCTAGCGTTTCGCGCTGTTTGTTAGCGCGTGCACCGGAGAAACGAGATTATGTAGAAGGCACCGAATCGTGTCAACTCTTTTTGTACGAGAGAACGAAAATTTCCGATCGCGCCATTTCCATCACGCCATGCCGCCGCGCTCGCGAATCTGCGGCCACGCGAGCTTCATGTAGTACAGCATCGACCAGATCGTCAGGAAAGCGGCGAGATAGATGAGCCACAACCCCCACACGCGCGTATCGATCACAAACGCGCCGAACGATAGCGGACCGTAGAACAGCAGCATCGGAATCGCGACCATCTGGCAGGCCGTCTTGAATTTGCCGAGCGAATTCACCGCCACGCTCTTCGATGCGCCGATCTGCGCCATCCACTCGCGCAGCGCCGAAATCGCGATCTCGCGCCCAACGATCACGAGGGCGATCGCCGAATCGAGACGCGTGAGTTGCACGAGCACGAGCAGCGCGGCCGTCACCATCAGCTTGTCGGCGACGGGATCGAGAAACGCGCCGAATGCCGACGTCTGATTCCACTTGCGCGCGAGAAAGCCGTCGAACCAGTCGGTCAGCGCGGCGAGGATGAAGATCGTCGCGGCGGCGAGATTGCGATGCGCCGGGCTCAGCATCATGTCCGGCAGATAGAACACGCCCACGACGAGCGGGATCAGCACGATCCGCAGCCACGTCAGGAAAATCGGGAAATTAAACGGCATGGGGCAGGCGTTACGTTCTGAGATAAGAGATGCAATTGTGCCGGTTCACCGGACGAGCCACAAGCAACGCCCCGGCACCCGGCACAAGCGCGCCGCGGGCTCGCTCGTGGTCGCTGCCGGACGCGATGCGCGCCGGCTCAATGCAGCTGCCGGTAGATCTGCTCGGCGAGCGCGCGCGAAATGCCCTCGACGCTCGCCAGATCGTCGATGCTCGCCGCCACCACGCCACGCAGGCCGCCAAAGCGCGCCAGCAGCCGCTGACGCCGCTTCGCGCCGACGCCTTCCAGTTCCTCCAGACGCGACGTCTGCCGCGTCTTGGCGCGCTTCGCGCGCATGCCCGTGATCGCGAAGCGATGCGCCTCATCGCGAATCTGAGCGACCAGCATCAGCGCCGCGCTCTCCTTGCCGAGTTCGAGCGAGGGCCGGCCATCCGCGAACACGAGGGTTTCCAGCCCGACCTTGCGCCCCTCGCCTTTCGCGACGCCAACCAGCATGCCGAGATCCAGCCCGAGTTCGTTGAAGACCTGGCGCGCAATCTCAACCTGCCCCTTGCCGCCGTCGATCAGCACGATGTTCGGCAGCAGGCCGCCCGCAGCGACGGGTTCCGCGCCTTCGGCCGTGACGGCGGGATCGGCGGCGGCTTCCGGTTGCAGCTCGGCCGCTTCGTCGTTCGCGTTCGCGGCGGCCTGCGCGACCATCTTCTCGTAGCGGCGCGTGAGCACCTGGCGCATCGCCGCGTAGTCGTCGCCGGGCGTGATGCCCGTGATGTTGTAGCGCCGGTATTCCGACGACTGCATCTTGTGATGGTGATAGACGACGCACGACGCCTGCGTCGCCTCGCCCATCGTGTGACTGATGTCGAAGCACTCGATGCGCAAATGCGCGAGATCTTCGCATTCGAGCGACAGCGTGTCGGCGAGCGAGCGCGTGCGCGATTGCTGCGAGCCCTGCTCCGACAGCAGGCGCGCGAGCGCGATCCTGGCATTCTGCTCGGCCATCGCGAGCCAGGCGCGCTTCTGGCCTTGCGGCTGACGCAGCAGCGTGACCTTGTGCCCCGCCTGCTCGATCAGCAGGTCGACGAGTTCGCGGCTCGCCGGCGCATGGCTGACGACGAGAACGGGCGGCACGCGGTTGCCAAGGTAATGCTGCGCGATGAACGCCTCGAGCACTTCGCTTTCGATGCCGTGGACGCGGTGCGGCTTCGCGCGGCCCGGACTGCCGGACGGCTCGTCGGACCCGGTCGCGTCGTCGGCTTCGTCGGTCGCTTGCGCGGTTTCATCGGCTTCTTCGCCGAGCTCCGCCTCGATATCGACCAATGCCGGCGGCAAAGTGTCGGCCGTCTCGCCGCCGTCTTCGAGCCCGCCTTCGTCCGCCGTCAAGGCGCTTTCGACATGCGCCGGGAAGTACGCCTTGTCGCCCAGATGCCGCCCGCCGCGCACCATCGCAAGGTTCACGCACACGCGCCCGCCAAGCGCGACGACGGCGAGAATATCGACGTCGCTGTCGCCGCCCACTTCGATGGCCTGCTGATGCAGCACCGTCGACAGCGAACTCATCTGATTTCGCACGGCAGCCGCCTGCTCGAACTTCAGCGCGCTTGCGAACGCGTGCATCTTCTGCTCGAGCTCCTTCATCACTTCCGATTGTCGTCCGAGCAGAAAACGCGATGCATTGGAAACGTCGCGTGCGTAGTCCTCTTCGCTGATCGCCGCAACGCAAGGCGCCGTGCATCGTCCGATCTGATGCAGCAGACACGGCCGCGTGCGATTGTTGAACACGGAATCTTCGCAGGTGCGCAGTTGGAACACGCGCTGCAAGATCTGAATGCTCTCGCGCACGGCCCACGCGCTCGGGAACGGTCCGAAATATTGATTCTTCTTGTCGACCGAACCCCGGTAGTACGCCATCCGCGGAAACTGATGTCCAGTCAGCTTCAGATAGGGATACGACTTGTCGTCGCGAAACAGAATGTTGTAGCGCGGTGCCAATGCCTTGATGAGATTGTTCTCAAGCAACAGCGCTTCCGCTTCCGAGCGCGTGACCGTCGTTTCGATCTTCGCGATCCGCGACACCATCATCGCGATGCGCGGCGACAGCAGTGTCTTGGTGAAATAGCTCGACACGCGCTTTTTCAGATCGCGCGCCTTGCCCACGTACAGCACCGCGCCGTGCGCATCGTAGTAGCGATAGACGCCCGGCATGTGCGGCAGCTGGCGCAGCACCGTTTTCGGATCGAAGTCTTCGACGGCGGCGCCGGGCGCGTCGGACTTCGCGTCGGCTTTCGCTTCAGACGCGGCCTCAGATGCCAAGGCAGATCCGGCAGCGGATTCGGGAACGTGTGAGGGATCGGGTCGGGTCATGCAGGATCGGGGCGCGCGTCGTGCCGTCGTGCGCTAACGGCGCGTCATGTGGGTGATGTGCTTTAGAATCGCCAGTTTAGAACATTCCGTCCGCGCCCGAACCCAGGCGCCGCCATCATGTCCTCCGCTCCCACCCAGGCGCCCCAGCACGCGACTATTGCGTGCGACATTTTCTGCGCGGTGATCGACAACTTCGGCGACATCGGCGTGTGCTGGCGACTCGCGCGGCAGCTCGCGGCCGAACATGGCTGGCAGGTCCGGTTGTTCGTCGACGATCTGCATGCGTTTCGCAAGCTCAATCCTGCCGTCGATGCGGGCCGCGCGCGGCAGGCGGTCGACGGTATCGTCGTCGAGCACTGGCACGAGCCGGCGCATGCGGGCGACACGCTGCAGGTCGCCGATGTCGTGATCGAGGCCTTCGCGTGCGAGTTGCCGCACGCGTACATCGCGGCGATGGCGCGGCGCGAGCGCGCGCCCGTCTGGCTCAACCTCGAATATCTCAGCGGCGAAGACTGGGTCGCGGACTTTCATCTGCGGCCGTCGCCGCATCCGCGCTACGTGCTGATGAAGACGTTTTTCTTTCCGGGGCTGGGCAAAGGCACGGGCGGCGTGCTGAAAGAGCGCGATCTGGACGCGCGCCGGGCCGCGTTCGAAGCATCGGCGGATGCGCGCGCCGCATGGTGGCAGACCGCCACAGGCAGCGCGCCGCCCGCGCCGGACGCCACCGTGATCTCGCTCTTCGCGTACGAAAACCCCGCCGTCGACAGCCTGCTCGAACAATGGCGCGACAGCGAGCGCGAAATCGTGCTGCTGGTGCCCGAGGGCCGCATTTCGGGCGCGGTCGCGCGCTTTTTCGGGCTGCCGTCATTCGCGGCGGGCGCGCAGGCGACGCGCGGCAGCCTGCGCGCGCATGCGCTCGCCTTCACCCATCAGGCGCGCTACGACGAACTGCTGTGGGCCAGCGACATCAACTTCGTGCGCGGCGAAGACTCGTTCGTGCGCGCGCAGTGGGCCGCGCGGCCGTTCGTCTGGCACATCTACCCGCAGGCGGACGACGCCCACTTGCCTAAGCTCGACGCGGCGCTCGCGCACTACACGCAAGCCCTGCCCGCCGACGCCCGCGCCGCCCTTGCACGCTTCTGGCACGCCTGGAACGGCAACGGCAAGCCCGATTGGGCCGACTTCCAGCGCCATCGGCCGCAGCTCGACGCGCGCGCCGCGCAGTGGGCGCGCGAACTGGCGTCGATCGGCGATCTCGCGGGAAATCTGGCGGAATTCGCAAAAAGTCAGTTAAAATAAGCGGTTATCCAACGGCCGACGACGCAAGCGCGGCACGATGACACCGGTGCGGCACCCTCGCGGCACCGACGGCGGATCAACCCTCCGCCGTCGCAACGGTGTCAGCCCGTGTCACACGCGTACGCGCCCGCTTCGGGTAAAAGAAGCAGACGGACGAAGCACGGGACGGAGCCTTTCAACGCCGCTCCCGCACACACCGGCCCCGCTCACCGCGCAAACCAGTTTGGTCCACCGTTTTCGGTGTCGAACGCGCGCCGGGCGCCGAACCCGCTTACGCCGTATGCCGTTGAGCAAAAGTTGAAGCACCTATTCTCGTACAGGACAGTTTTATGAAGATCGCTCAAGAACTCCGCACCGGCAACGTGGTGATGATCGGCAACGACGCAATGGTCGTGCAGAAGGCCGAGTACAACAAGTCGGGCCGCAACGCCGCCGTCGTCAAGATGAAGTTCAAGAACCTGCTGACGGGCGCGGGCATGGAAACCGTGTACAAGGCAGACGACAAGTTCGACGTGGTCGTGCTCGATCGTAAGGAAGTGACGTACTCGTACTTCGCCGACCCGATGTATGTGTTCATGGACGCCGACTACAACCAGTACGAAGTCGAAGCCGAGATGATGGGCGACGCGCTCAACTACCTCGAGGACGGCATGGGCTGCGAAGTCGTGTTCTACAACGAGAAGGCCATCTCGGTCGAACTGCCCACCACGCTCGTGCGCGAGATCGTCTACACGGAACCGGCTGTCAAGGGCGACACGTCGTCGGGCAAGGTTCTGAAGACGGCCAAGCTGAACACCGGTTTCGAACTGCAAGTGCCCCTCTTCTGCAACATCGGCGACAAGATCGAAATCGACACTCGCACGAACGAATACCGCAGCCGCGCGTAAGTTTGAATCGCGCCGCACGGCAATCGTCTTAAGCCCTGACTCACACAGGGCTTCGAATAAAAAAGCGCCCAAATGGGCGCTTTTTCTTTTTTTCGCGACCGTGTATGGTGGTGGAAATCTTTACCGGCCAAGCATGCAATTTTGCCAGGCCGGCTCGCGCGTCCGTACCGGTCTGCCCTGCGTTTACACGGGTTTTTCGACCTTTCGAGTGTTGGCACGTCTTCTGCTTGACGAGTATTTCAGGCCTTCGTGGCTTGCGTTCATCAAGAAACAAGGGAGGTGTGCCATGAACAACGATATCGCTGAGGGCAAGTGGAAACAGCTGATCGGCAAGGCGAAAACCGCGTGGGGCGAACTCACGGACGACGAGCTGACCAAGGCAGAAGGCCGTGCCGACAAGCTGGCGGGCCTGATCCAGGAGCGCTACGGCAAAACGCGCGACGAAGCGGAACTCGAAGTGCGCCGTTTCTTCGACAGCAATCGCGACGTGTGATCGAGCCGCGATCGGTCGGGCCGCGAGTGGCCGGCTCGCAAGCGACCCGCCGCGTTCAGACCGCTGCATGCTAACTGGAGCATTGGCTGCTCAAGCCCACTTACCCAGCGCCCGCGCATTCGGCATCGCCCACGGCGAGCCGAGCGTCGGGCACCCGTCCATCTGAACAGTTGCGCTCGTTATGCCACATGCCCTGATTGTCGAAGACGATCCCAATAGCCTGTCAGGCCTGTCCGCGATTCTCGCCGCCGACGGTTTCTCCGTCGACACGGCGATCACGCTCTCCGAAGCGCGCGCAGCCCTGACACGCTTTATTCCCGACGTCGTGCTGGTCGACCTGAATCTGCCCGACGGCAGCGGGCTCGACCTGCTTCAGCATTTGCCTGCACAGCCGCCCGGCGGCGCCTTGCCCGTGATCGTGATGACGGGCAATGCCACCGTCGAGAGCGCGATCGAAGGGCTGCGTCATGGGATCTGGGACTATCTGCTGAAGCCCGTGAACATTCCGCGGCTGCGCAGCCTGCTCGCGCGCATTCCGCGTCCTTACGAACTGACCGAGGAAGTGCAGACGCTGCGCTCGAAGCTGCGGCGCATGGGCCGCTTCGGCCCGATGATCGGCCGCAGCGGCGCGATCCAGCATATCTACGATTCGATCGAGCACATCGCGCCGACGGAAGCCGCCGTGCTGATATCGGGCGAAACGGGCACCGGCAAGGAAATCGCCGCGCGCACGCTGCACGAGATGAGCCGCCGCCGCAAAGGTCCGTTTGTCGTGCTCGACTGCCGCTCGGCGCAAGCCGCCAGCGGCGGCCGGCCGCTGGAAAGCCTGCTGCTCGGCCACGAACGCGGCGCGTTCGGCGGCGCGGAACAGCGCGAACCCGGCCTGTTCGAGCAGGCGAGCGGCGGCACGCTCTTCATCGACGAAATCACGCTGTTGCCGCGCGCGCAGCAGGAAGCGCTGCTGAACGCGCTCGATTCGCAGACGTTCATGCGCGTCGGAGGCACGAATCAGGTGGCGACCGACTTCCGGCTGATCGCGTCGACGCGCAAGTTGCCGCGCTCGGCCGTCGCCGATGGCAGCCTGCATCAGGATCTCGGCTTGCGGCTCGAAGCCGCTGCGCTGTCGCTGCCGCCGCTGCGCGAACGCGGCGATGATCCCGCCCTTTTCGCGCAGGCGCTCGTCGACGAACTGAACGACGAAGCGAACGCGCGCGGCGTCGCCGACGCGACCAAGCTGATCGCGCCGAGTTTCATCCGCGAATGCCTTGCGTACGAGTGGCCGGGTAACGTGCGCGAGTTGCAGGACCGCGTGCGGCGCGCCTATCACGCTTCCGGCGACATGCTGGAGACGCTGCGCGCCGCCGAGGGCAACGGCGCCGGCGGTCGCGATCTGAACGGCGGTCGCGTGCAGGTGACGGTGGGCACGCCGCTCGCCGACGTCGAAGAGATGCTGATTCGCGCGACGCTCGACGCTGTCGGGGGCACGCGGCATCGCGCCGCTTCGCTGCTCGGCATCAGCCCGAAGACGCTCTACAACAAGTTGCAGCGGATGCGGCTGAACTGAGCGCTGCGCGCGCTGCGAACACTGGCCGCAGCGTTCATCGTCTGCAAAAGAAAAGGACGGGGTCAGTTCACGACCCCGTCCTTTTTGCCTGCGATGGCGTCGCGACGATCAACCCGCCGCGAACACCGCGCGCAACAGCGCCTGCGCCTGCTGATACTGTGGCTCGGCGGCAAGCTTCGACCACGACAGCGCCTTGCCGCGCGGACGCATCCGCTTCAGGCGCCGCTTCGATTCCTTCGACGGCGTGAAACGCAGCGCATCCAGAACCTTCCCCGCTTCTTCGGGCTGATTGCAGATCAGCACCATATCGACGCCCGCTTCGAGCGCGGCCGTTGCCGCTTGGGTCAGCGTGCCGCCCTGGCGCGCCGCCTCCATCGACAGATCGTCGCTGAATATCGCGCCCTCGAAACGCAGCCTCTTGCGCAGGATGTCCTGAATCCAGACGCGCGAAAATCCTGCCGGCTTGCTGTCGATTTTCGGATAGATCACATGCCCCGGCAGCACCGACGCCAGCGAAAGCCCCAGCCAGTCGTACGGCGCGACGTCTTCCTTGAGGATTTCATCGAGCGTGCGTTCGTCGACGGGCACCGCGACGTGCGAGTCCGCCGTCGCGAAACCGTGCCCCGGAAAATGCTTGCCGCAGTTCGCCATGCCCGCGAGCGCGAGACCGTGGTTGAGGCTCTTCGCGAGCATCGTCACGACGCGCGGATCACGATGGAACGCGCGGTCGCCGATCACCTGCGAGTGCCCGTAGTTCAGATCGAGCACGGGCGTGAAGCTCATGTCGATGCCGCAAGCGCGCAATTCCGACGCGAGAATGTAGCCGACAGCCGTCGTCACCTTGGTCGCGTGCAGCACGTCGTCGTCCCACAGCGCGCCGAGCTTGCCCATCGCGGGCAGCACGGTGAAGCCATCGGTGCGAAAGCGTTGCACGCGCCCGCCTTCATGATCGACGGCAATCAGCAGATCGTCGCGGACATCGCGGATCGCGTCCGTCAGCGCGACCAGTTGCGCGCGGCTTTCGAAGTGGCGCGCGAACAGGATCACGCCGCCCGTCATCGGATGCGCGAGGCGGCGCTCGTCGTCGGCGTTGAGCGTCTTGCCCACGACGTCGAGCATCACCGGGCCGGGAGTCAGTTTCATCAGGTCCATGACAGAGAAGAAAAAAGCGTGCGCCTGCAGGCGCGCCGCGTTGAACGGCGTGACGGCGCATTAAGGCATTACGCCGACGGATGGGGCAAATCGGGGGCTTCGCGTGTTTCAGGTGTTTCGGTGATCACGAACGACACAGCGTAATCGCGCTCGTCGGACAACGTCACACGCGACGTGATGCCACGCTCGGCCAGCCAGCTGGCCAGTTCGCCCGACGCCACGCAGGTCGGGCGGCCGCTCGGCTCGTTGAGCGTCTGCAGCGCGCGCCATGTCATCGGCCAGTGCATGCCCAGACCGATCGCCTTCGAGAACGCTTCCTTGACGGAGAACCGTGTGGCCAGAAACGCGAGGCCGCGCGCCTGCGAGCGCGCATTGCGCGCGTGATAAATGCGCAGTTCGTCGGGACCGAGCACTTTCTCCGCGAAGCGCCCGTGGGTGCGCTCCATCACCGCCGCGACGCGGCTCACCTGAACAATGTCGGTGCCGATGCCGTAGATCGCCATACGCCTGCCGCCGTTAACCGTTGATTTGCGTTGATCATGCGTTCTGATGCTTGATGAAGCGCCAGTACTACGCGCGCGCCGCGAGACGCGCGGCGACCATGATCGCCTTCATCTCGCGCACGGCATTCTCCCAGCCCGCGAAAATCGCGTGTGCAACGATCGCGTGGCCGATATTCAGTTCGACGATGCCTTCGATGGCCGCGATTGGCTGGACATTCGTGTAATGCAAGCCGTGCCCCGCGTTCACTTTCAGGCCCAGCGAGGCGCCAAACTCCACGCCGCGCGCGACGCGCTCGAACTCGCGCTGCTGCTCGCTTGCGTCGTGCGCTTCCGCGTAGGCGCCCGTGTGCAGCTCGATCACGGGCGCGCCCGCTTCGTGCGCGGCGCGAATCTGCGCTTCATCGGCGTCGATGAAAAGCGAGACCCGCGAGCCCGCGTCGGCCAGTTGCTTGCACGCGGCGCGTACCGCCTCGAAATGCCCGACGACATCGAGCCCGCCTTCCGTCGTCAGCTCCTGACGCTTTTCCGGCACGAGACAGACATCGTGGGGCTGCACCTCGCAGGCGATGTCGAGCATTTCCTGCGTAACGGCGCATTCGAGATTCATGCGCGTCTTCAGTTGCGGGCGCAACGCGCGCACGTCGGCGTCGACGATATGCCGTCGGTCTTCGCGCAGATGCAGCGTGATGGCGTCGGCGCCCGCTTCTTCCGCCTGCAGCGCGGCGCGGATCGGATCGGGATACGACGTGCCGCGGACGTTGCGCAGCGTGGCGACGTGATCGATGTTCACGCCGAGGTCGATCACATTAGGAGACGTCAGGAAGAAGCTCATAAGTTCTGCAAGTCGATCAGGATCTGGCGCGTCGCGAGCGGCGTGCCGCCCAGATAGGTGTTGAGCAAAAAGCGCATCAGCGTCTTGCTTTGCGCGACGGTCTGCGTGCGATGGTAATCGTCCTGTTCCATGTCGAGCAAGGTTTGTCCGCTGACCACGGGCCAGTTCGACGGATACTCGTCCGACGCCTCGCGCACGCCGCGTTCGGGATCGAACACGTAGCGCCCTTCGGGCATCACGGCCTTGCGCGCGACCGTGCGATCGAGCGACATCGCGTAGCCGGTTTCGCGCAGCAGCACGCGCTCGAACGAGCGCAGCACCTGCACGGGCGGCTCGTCGTGCGCAAGACGCGTCAGCGTGACGACGTAGTGATGGAACAGTTGCGGATGCGGATCTTCCCGTGCGAGAAACTTCACGAGCAGCTCGTTCACGTAGAAGCCGCACAGCAGCGCGTCGCCCGCCAGCGGCAACATCCCGCCGACCCATTCGGCGCCCGTCAGCGTACGCATTTCCGATTTGCCCGACCAGGCAAGCGACAGCGGCTGGAACGTCTGCAGCACGCCCCGCAACGCGGAGTGCGGACGCTTGGCGCCCTTCGCGACGAGCGCGATCCGGCCGTGATCGCGCGACAGTACGTCGATGATCAGACTCGTTTCGCGGTACGGATAACTGTGCAGCACGAACGACGGCTGCTCGGTGATGCGAAATTCGGACGCAGGTGCGCGCGGTACGCGCGAAGCCGGGCGGCGCGACGCGGTCTTGCGCGGCGGCGCATCGGCTTGTCCGGCGCCTTCGCCGCTGCCGGCCTCATCGGATTCGTCGCGCCCGGCGCGCGGCACGCTGCGCCTGGACGAGCGCGCCGTCCGCACGGGCGTGGCGCGTGGCGGCGGCGCGAAATCGTCAGGATCACCGTCGGCGCTGGCTTCGTCTGGCGGTGTCATCCACGCGTCAGGCTGGGTGTTCGTTGCGCCGTCATTCGTAACCATAGGCACGGAGTCCGGCTTCGTTGTCGGCCCAGCCACTCTTCACCTTGATGAACGTTTCGAGATACACGGGGCCGTCGAACAGCTTCTCCATGTCGAGGCGTGCTTCCGTGCTGATCTGCTTCAGCTTCGAGCCTTTCTGGCCGATGATCATCGCCTTGTGCGTATCGCGCTCGACCAGAATCGTCGCAAAGATGCGCCGCAGCCGGCCTTCCGTTTCAAACTTGTCGATCAGCACCGTGCTCGTGTACGGCAGTTCGTCGCCCGTCCAGCGGAAGACCTTTTCGCGCAGGATTTCAGCGGCGAGAAAACGCTCGCTGCGATCGGTCAGGTCGTCTTCGCCGTAAATCGGCTCGCCTTCCGGCAGATACGGCTTGACGGTCGCGAGCAGCCGCTTGATGTCATCGGGATTCTTCGCCGACAGCGGCACGATTTCCTTGAACTCGCGCAACGCGCTCATCTGCTGCATGAACGGGAACAGCGAGTCCTTGTCGCCGACACGATCCAGCTTGTTCGCGATCAGCAGCGTCGGCGCGGAGGCCGGAATCAGGTCGAGCACCTTCTGGTCGTCGGGTCCGAAGCGGCCGGCCTCGATCACGAACAGGACGGCATCGACGGATGTCAGCGTCGACGTGACGGCGCGATTCAGCGAGCGATTCAACGCGCCGCTGTGGCGTGTCTGAAAACCGGGGGTATCGACGAAAATGTACTGCGCGTCGTCGATCGTGTTGATGCCAGTGATGCGATGGCGCGTGGTCTGCGCCTTGCGCGACGTGATACTGACCTTCTGGCCGACGAGGGCGTTCATCAGCGTCGACTTGCCGACGTTCGGGCGGCCGACGATCGCGACCATGCCGCAGCGAAAACCAGTGGGAGTGGGAGCGTTCATATTCGTACTACGGCAGGTTCGTGTGGACGCGCGTCGATGACGCCGCGTTCACGTCGGATTGCGTTCAATGACCAGCATCGGCGACGCGCGTGTGCACCGCGCCGCTCACGCCGGATTCGAGATCGCCCGCGTTCGCACCGGGCGCGAGGTCGCGAGCGCGGGGCGCGGGTTTGTCCGCGACGCGGGTGCTGGTGTTGTCGGCCGGCTTGTCTGCGAGCTTGTCGGCCGGCTTTTCGTGGCCGGGCTTGTCCGCCGCGCGCACCGGGCGTTCGGCCTTGTCGTCGCGCTCGGCCTTGTCGGCGGCCGCAAGTTCCTGGCTGTACTCCACGTGCGCCGCGCGTATGACGGCGAGCGGCGCGGCCGTCGCCGCAGCGGCCTGCGCAGCCGACGGCACATCGGGCATGGCCTGCCTGGCCTCGGCGCGTGCCGCACGCTCAACCTTTCGATGATCGGGCGTGCGCAGATCGAGCGCGCCCTGCACGCCCGTCACACCCGGCACGATTTCGGCCTCGGCGTGCTTGGCGGCCCGCGCGCCCTTCGAGCGCTTCGGCTTGGCGACCACGGCGGGCGCTGCCGCCATCACTTCGTCGAGCGCCTTCTTCGCTGCCGCCTGTTCCGCCGCGCGGCGGCTCGCGCCCGAACCGGACACCTTGACGTCCAGCTTGGGCACCGTGCATTCGACTTCGAACTGCTGATTGTGCGCCGCACCATGCGTTGCGACGACGGTGTAAGTCGGCAGCGGAATCTTGTGACCCTGCAGATATTCTTGCAAAAGCGTCTTGGCATCCTTGCCGAGCGTGCGCGGATCGATGTGATCGAGGATCGGCACGTACAGTCGCTTGATGACCGTCTGCGCGGCATCGAAGCCGCCGTCGAGGAAAATCGCACCGAGAATCGCTTCCAGCGTATCGGCGAGGATCGACGGGCGGCGGAAGCCGCCGCTGCGCAGTTCGCCTTCGCCGAGCCGTAAGCCTTCGGAGATATTCAGGGCCTGAGCAATTTCGTACAGAGACTGCTGCTTCACGAGATTGGCTCGAACGCGGGACAGATCGCCTTCGTCGAGCTTGCCAAAACGTTGGAACAAAAGCGCAGCCACCGCGCAGTTCAGAACGGAATCGCCGAGAAATTCCAGCCGCTCGTTATGCGTGGCACTGTGACTGCGATGAGTTAAAGCTTGGCGCAGCAATTCCGCATTGCGAAATTCGTAGCGCAACCGGCTTTCCAACGGAGATAGGGGCATGTGCAGAGTATAACGCGGGCGCATGGAGGGGCGGAGAGAGTGACTCTCGCGGCCTTGGCGCCGAAAAAGCGTGTTGTAGCGACGTTACCGCCCGTTCTTAAAGTAGCGTGATAACACGCCTCGCCAATTGCGCGACGTGTTGCGCGGCTTCAGCGCGCGTCGTCATGCCGACGCGCGCAGTGCGATCAGTGAAAACCACCGATGCGTTTCAGGTTGCTGAAGTTCATCCAGATGAAGAACGCGCGACCGACGACGTTGTTGTCCGGCACGAAGCCCCAATAGCGGCTGTCGGCACTGTTGTCGCGGTTGTCGCCCATCATGAAGTAGTTGCCAGGCGGCACCTTGCACGTGACGCCGCGCGCATCGTACTGACAGTTATCGCGATAAGGAAAATCTTCTGCACCGACGATGAACGGCGGCACGGCCGGGTTATTGAGAATCCGGTTCTTGCGGCCGTCGAGATCCTCGTCGAACTGCTTCGCGTAGCCGATGCGCTCGTCGTCGAAGTAATCGGGCAGCGGCGTTTCCGGTACGGGCTTGCCGTTGATCGTGAGCTTCTTGTCCTGATACGAGACGACGTCGCCGGGCAGGCCGATCACGCGCTTGATGTAGTCGACCGACTCGTCCTTCGGATAGCGGAACACGACGATGTCGCCGCGCTGCAGCGGGTGGCCATCCGTCACCTTCGTATTCGTGATGGGCAGACGGATGCCGTAGTCGTACTTGTTCACGAGGATGAAGTCGCCGACCAGCAGCGTCGGCACCATCGAGCCCGACGGAATCTTGAACGGTTCGACCACGAACGAGCGCACCACGAATACGACGAGAATCACCGGAAAAAAGCTCGCCGTGTATTCGAGCCACCACGGCTGACGCAGCTTTTCCTCACGCAGACGCGCGCGCGTGGCGGGTGCGTTCTCGTCGGCAAAGCGCTCGCCGATGCGCGCCTGCTGATTGTCGAACTCGGCGACGGCCGCGTCCGCCGCACGGCGCCGTTTCGGCAGGAAAACCAGTTTGTCCGCGACCCATGCCACGCCCGTGATAACCACGAGCACAAAAAGAATCAGCGCAAAATTCATAACGTTCCAGTTGTTAGTCTTATTTGTCTTCGACGCGCAGAATCGCGAGGAAAGCCTCTTGCGGAATCTCGACGGACCCGACCTGCTTCATTCGCTTCTTACCTTCTTTCTGCTTTTCCAACAGCTTCTTCTTACGCGTAATGTCGCCGCCGTAGCACTTGGCCAGAACGTTCTTACGCAGCGCCTTGATGTTCTCGCGCGCGATGATGTGCGCGCCGATCGCCGCCTGAATCGCCACGTCATACATCTGGCGTGGAATGATTTCGCGCATCTTCGCCGCCACTTCGCGGCCGCGATATTGGCTCTGCGAACGGTGCACGATCACCGACAACGCGTCGACCTTGTCGCCGTTGATCAACATGTCGACCTTGACCACGTCCGACGCGCGATATTCCTTGAACTCGTAGTCCATCGACGCGTAGCCGCGCGACACCGACTTCAGGCGGTCGAAGAAATCGAGCACGATTTCGCCCATCGGGATTTCGTACGTCAGCTGAACCTGGCGGCCGTGGTACTGCATGTTGATCTGCACGCCGCGCTTTTGCGTACACAGCGTGATCACCGTGCCGACATAGTCTTGCGGCATGTACAGGTTCACGGTGACGATAGGCTCACGCACTTCTTCGATCTTCGACGGGTCCGGCATCTTGGCCGGATTCTCGACCATCACGGTCGTGCCGTCGCGCTGCACGACCTCATAGACGACGGTCGGCGCCGTCGTGATCAGGTCCATGTCGAACTCGCGCTCCAAACGTTCCTGGACGATCTCCATATGAAGCAGACCGAGGAAGCCGCAACGGAAGCCGAACCCGAGCGCTTGAGATACTTCCGGCTCGTACATCAGCGAGGCGTCATTGAGCTTGAGTTTTTCCAGCGATTCGCGCAGTGCGTCGTACTGGTTAGCCTCGACCGGATAGAGACCGGCGAACACTTGCGGCTTCACTTCCTTGAAGCCCGGCAGCGGCTCAGGCGCGGCGTTCTTGACGGTGGTGACCGTGTCGCCGACCTTTGCTGCCGTCAGCTCCTTGATGCCCGCGATGATGAAGCCCACCTGCCCGGCCGACAGCGACTCGAGGTTTTTCGACTTCGGCGTGAACACGCCCAGGTGTTCGACGGGATATTCCGCGCCCGTGGCCATCAGACGGATGCGATCCTTCGGACGCAGCGTGCCGTTGACGATACGCACCAGCATCACGACGCCGACATAGTTGTCGAACCACGAGTCGATGATCAGCGCCTGCAGCGGGTCGTCCGCGTTGCCCTTGGGCGGCGGCACTTTCGCGATCAGCGCTTCGAGCACGTCTTCGACGCCCATGCCCGTTTTCGCGCTGCACGGCGTGGCGTCCGTTGCGTCGATGCCGATCACGTCTTCGATTTCAGCGATCGCGTTTTCCGGGTTCGCGGCCGGCAAGTCGATTTTGTTCAGCACGGGCACGACTTCGACGCCCAGTTCGATAGCGGTGTAGCAGTTGGCGACCGTCTGCGCCTCGACGCCCTGACTCGCGTCGACGACCAGCAGCGCGCCTTCGCACGCGGACAGCGAACGGCTGACTTCGTACGAGAAGTCGACGTGCCCCGGCGTGTCGATCATGTTCAGGTTGTAGACCTTGCCGTCGCGCGCGCGGTACGACAGCGCGGCCGTTTG
>BBSL01000372.1 GCA_001319865.1 Burkholderia sp. E7m39
TATCCCCTGTGTGCCTTGATGGTGATGCCGCGCTCGCGCTCGAGATCCATCGAGTCGAGCACTTGTGCTTCCATCTCGCGGTCCGACAGACCGCCGCAAATCTGGATGATGCGATCGGCGAGCGTCGACTTGCCATGGTCGATGTGCGCAATGATCGAAAAGTTACGAATATGATCCATTCAGTGCCGATCAAGCGAAAAAGGCGCGCTCTGACGATAGCGGAGCACGCCTTGTAAGTAAGTGAAAAACCTGTCTATTTTAGCCGAAAAGGGGGTCGCCGGGCGCGTCTTGCGGGCGGCGGGAGTTATTCGTGCTATCGGGGGTGCTAATGGGCTTGCTAGCGGGCGGCCGAGCGGGCGTGCGATTGCGCGACACGCCCGCGCGTTGACGATTCGACGCCGCATCTTGCCGTGGCTTCAGCGTCCCGCCGGATGAGCGGCCAGCGCGGAACGCACGCGCGCCTCGTCCAGATGGTAGTGACACAGCTCGACGCCCTCGAAAACCAATACGGGCACCAACTCGTTGTAGCGCGCTTCCAGCGAAGCGTCGGCGTCGATGTCGATCACTTCGAGCTGCACGCCGAATTCGACCAGCAAAGGCTCGAGCGCGGCGCGCATGTCGTCGCAGAGGTGGCACCACGTACGTCCATAAAGCGTCAGCGATGCCATCCCGCTCACTTCGTGCTTACTTCGCCGCGCGCGGGCGCACGGGTACGAACTGCGTGTTCTCGCCGCGACGAACGAGCAGCGCGACCATCTTCGACGGATCGAGATGCGCGGTAACGTCGTCGAACTGCTTCGCGCTCGTGATGTCCGTATCGCCGACGCGCAGGATGATGTCGCCGCGCTGGAGCCCGACGCGCACAGCCGGACCGTCGACGGCATCGACCTGCACGCCGTTGCGCAGCTTGAGCGACTTCATCTGCTCAGCGGGAATGTCGCTGACGGCAATACCCAGCGAATTCGACGCGCGCGGCTTCGGCGTGGGCGCCTTCTTCTGGTCGACCTTTGCGGTCTTGTCCGGCTGCATTTCGGCCACCGTCACCGGCACGTCGCGCGTCTGCCCCTTGCGCCACAATGTGATCGTCGCCTTCGTGCCCGGCTTCGTGTCGCCCACCATGCGCGGCAAATCCGTCGCTGTGTCGACGTTGTGCCCGTTGAATTTCAGGATGATATCGCCCGGCTGCACGCCTGCCTTGTCGGCCGGTCCGCCCGGCTCGACGCTGCTGACCAGTGCGCCCTGCGCCTTCGGCAGACCGAGCGAATCAGCGACGTCCTTCGTCACTTCGCCGATTGCGACGGCAATCCGGCCGCGTGTGACCTTGCCTGAGGTCTTCAGCTGATCGGCCACGCGCATCGCCTCGTCGATGGGAATCGCGAACGAAATGCCCATGAAGCCGCCCGTTCGGCTGTAGATCTGCGAGTTGATGCCGATGACTTCGCCCTGCATGTTGATCAACGGGCCGCCGGAGTTGCCGGGATTCACGGCCACATCGGTCTGGATAAACGGCAGATAGTCGCCCGTGTCGCGCCCCTTCGCGCTGACGATGCCCGCCGTCACCGTGTTCTCGAGACCGAACGGCGAGCCGATTGCGACGACCCATTCGCCGACGCGTACCTTGTTCGAGTCGCCGATCTGCACCGTGGGCAGGTTCGACGCGTTGATCTTCACGACGGCCACGTCTGTGCGATCGTCGACGCCGATCAGCTTAGCCTTGAACTCGCGCTTGTCGGTGAGCGTGACGTAAATGGTGTCGGCGTCGTCGATCACGTGCGCGTTCGTCATCACGTAGCCATCTTGCGACAGGATGAAGCCCGATCCGACGCCGCTGTTCTGCTCAGTGTCGCTGCCGCTATCGGGCGACTGGTCCTGATCACTGCCGCCGCCGCGCGGCGAGTTGGGCGCGCCCGGCGATTGCGGCGACTGCGGCGAATTGGGCATCGGAATGCCGAAGAAGCGCCGGAAGAACTCCGACATGTCGCCGTCGTCCATGCCGGGCGGCAGGCCGCGCGTGGAATTCGAGACCTTGGCCGTCGTGCGGATGTTGACGACGGCCGGTCCGACCTTGTCGACCAGATCGGTGAAATCGGGCAGGTTGGCGGCGGACGCCGCCGACGCCGAATGCGGCGCAAGCGGCAGACAAGCCACCAGCAGAGCGGCCGCGAAAAATTTACGCACCGAAAAAGTCGTCATGTCGTAGCGAACCGAAGGATTACCGGGAAGGCTTGTATTCTATGGCAGCCGCAAATTGCTGCAACGTGGTCTGAGGCACTTCCCCGAGCAACGTGATCCAGAAATCGCCGCGCCGCTTGACGAGCACATGCGTGGCGCCGTTGCTCCCCGCTCCTTCCTTACGCGTGCTTTTTTCGACCGGCTCGACGAAGATCGACAGCGCGGCGAGACCGTCTGAGAACACCATCTGGTCGACGGGAATAGGCGGATTGGACGGATCGGCTGCTGCCATTGGCCGGCGCAGCTCGCGAATCTTGTGGAACCCTGCGACGGGCGACGTGATCTGCCAGCCCTGCGCTTCCATATCGACGGGTTCGACGGGCGGATGCACCACCGTCCAGCCCGCGGTGTTCTTGATGCCAGTGGCAATCGGCGCCTTGTCGGCGGGCACACCGATGCGGATCTGCGAAAACGACATCTGTTCGAGCACCTGGCCGCTCGGATCGAGCGTCTGCGCGCGCAGCAGCAGGCCCGTTTTGCTGTCGGCCCACAGCTTGTACGCGAAGCGGTTCGCGTCCTTCGGATCGAGCTCGATCACCTGACTGTCAAGCCCGGCCACGCGGTCCGTGCCGAGCATTTTCGGCTCGTAGACGGCGAGCACCTGCTCGCCGCTCGCCGACAGCAGCGCCGGGAACGAGTCCTTGTTCTGGCGTTTCTCGACGACACACAGATGCCGCTCCGGCACGAACGTGTACAGCTCGTCGTTATGGCGAAGCATCTTGCGCGGCTTGCCGTCGAGGCTTTCGAGCGACTCGAATTCGCCGTCGTTGCGTGTCGCGTAGTGGGAGATGCGAGAAGACTGGACGAAGTTGCCCCGCTGGTAGACAAACGCGCCCTCGTAATTTTGCTGCTGGGCGGCCTGATGAATCCGGTTTAGCAGTTCCGCCGCGCTGTGCCGGGCGGCAGAGTCGTCGGTTTGCGCGAAGCCATGCGACGTGATGGACAACATCACGGCTGCGCAGAGCAGAAATGCCGGCAGCCGTCCCCAATTAGTCGTTTTTTTCAACCGCAGACTCTGCATCAGACTATTGGCCCTGAGTGGTCAGGGAGGCCGCGCGAATCAGCGACGCCGAGCCCGAGACGACGGGCTGCAGGCCAAACTGCTGATGCGCTTCCAGATATTGGTCGAGGTTCGCGTCGCGGATAATGTTGCCCTCCGGCACGTTGGCCTGCGCGGTGGTCGCGACGGGCATGGACGCCATTGCGACACGCTGCATCGAGTCCGAACGAGACGCGACCTGTGTGACGCCTGCGCCCGTGTTCACGCCTTGCAACTGCGGCATCACGATCCAGGTGAGCGTTGCGGCGGCGGCCGCCACGGCAAACGCCGGAACGACGCGACGGCGCAGCGCCAGCAGACGGCGTGCAGCGGGCACGGTGGCTGGCGCGAGCACATGTGCCTCGCTCTCGAAACGCGCCGAGAATCCGCTCAAAAACGCGCTGCTTGTAGCCGGGCTAACGGCCAGATCGTCGGAACGCAGCGCATCGCCGATCAGGTGATAGCACGACCAGGCCGCGCGATCCTGATGATCCAGCTCGGCCAGAATTGTGTTCGGATGCTCGCTGTCGAACAGTTCACCGTCGACGAAAGCCGACAGACGCTCGCCACGCGGGCTTGCTTGCGCATTTGTTTGCATTGGCATCGAAACCGACCCCATGATGCTCCCCATCTTTACAGACACCCCGTAGTGACACCACCTAACCCAGATACTGCGCCGCCGTCCGCGAGGATGACTGGTTGCCGTGATCAAACAGCCTTCACCAGCGCTTACCCTCGGGTGTGTCAAGCAGCGGACGCAATTTTGCCGCAATGGCTTCGCGAGCGCGGAAAATTCTTGATCTGACGGTGCCGATCGGGCAGCCCATCATCTCAGCGATTTCCTCGTAGCTCAGACCTTCAATTTCACGAAGAGTTATGGCGGTGCGCAGCTCTTCCGGTAAAACCGCCATCGCAGCATTGACCGTCTCAGCGATCTGTTTGCTCATCAACATCGACTCGGGCGTGTTGATATCCCTTAGTTGGTCGGCATCCGAGAAAGTTTCAGCTTCTTCAGCATCTGCTTCGGTCGACGTCGGCGCGCGCCGGCCCTGGGTAGCAAGGTAATTTTTTGCCGTATTGACGGCAATCCGGTACAACCACGTATAAAACGCGGACTCGCCGCGGAATTGCGGCAGCGCCCGATATGCCTTGATGAAGGCATCCTGGGCCACGTCCTCGACCTCGGCGGGGTCCCGCACGAGGCGCGAGATGAGCCGGATGATCTTGCGGTGGTATTTCGAGACCAGAAGCTCGAACGCAGCCTTATCGCCATTCTGGACGCGTTCTACCAGCACCTGATCAATTTCTTTTTCGCTCACCTGATAAATCCGTTAACTTTTGCGCGTGTAGCAGGGCACCATTGTAGCGTCCCCTTCAACGCGCCACGTTACGTGCGTAACACGGTTACAGTCTTTACAGTGACGGCGCGGGGCCGCGCCACAGACCGCTCAGCCCCGTCAGAACACGTGCGCGCTGCGCCTTGCGAGCACCGCCAGTTGCCGGAAGGCGTCGCGCCCGAGCATGTCCGCAGCAATCAGGAGCCGATGAACTCGACCGCCGTCTTCCTCGATGTGCAGCATCAGAAGGCTGTCGCTCCACTGGCTGCATCTTGCGATACGGCCTTGTACGCGCAATATTCCCGCCCGGCACCAGACCGTCAGCCCTTCCGACCCGATTTTAAGCGCGCCGGGCGCGGCGCGCGCCCAACGGACAGTAGCCGTGCCCAGGATCGTGCAGAGGGCCAGTCCGGCAGCAATGGCCGCACGGGCGCCGAGGTGCGACGCGACCGTCACGCAAGCGGCCGTCGCGGCAACCATGATGAACAGTAACGTCGCCAGATGCAAAACGGCGGACCGCCGCAACGCGATGCGCTGCGAGGGTCCGCCGTTCGATGCGATATCGGAAGCGTTTGCCGGCCGGGCCGGCAGCGACGATACCGCGGTCAAGCGAGCCTCAGCCTTCAGGCGCGCTTGAAAACCAGCGTGCCGTTCGTGCCGCCGAACCCGAACGAGTTCTTCAGCGCGACGTCGATCTTCATCTCCCGCGCCGTATTTGCGCAGTAGTCGAGATCGCATTCCGGGTCCTGGTTGAAGATGTTGATGGTCGGGGGCGAGACCTGATGATGCACGGCCAGCACCGTGAACACCGATTCCAGCCCGCCCGCGCCACCCAGCAGATGGCCCGTCATCGACTTGGTCGAGTTCACGACGATCTTCTTCGAGTGATCGCCGAACGCGCGCTTGATGCCCGTGGTTTCAGCAAGGTCACCGAGCGGCGTCGACGTGCCGTGCGCGTTCAGATAGTTCACCTGGTCGGGGTTGACGCCGGCGTTTTTCATCGCCGCGATCATGCAGCGGCGCGCGCCGTCACCGTCTTCGAGCGGCGCCGTCATGTGATACGCGTCACCGCTCATGCCGTAGCCGCTGACTTCCGCGTAAATCTTCGCGCCGCGCGCCTTCGCGTGCTCATACTCTTCGAGCACCATCACGCCCGCACCTTCGCCGAGTACGAAACCGTCGCGGTCCTTGTCCCACGGACGGCTCGCCGTCGCCGGATCATCGTTGCGCTGCGACAGCGCGCGCGCCGCCGCGAAGCCGCCGATGCCGAGCGGCGAAACGGTCGATTCTGCGCCGCCCGCGATCATCACGTCGGCGTCGCCGTACTCGATCAGGCGCGATGCCTCGCCAATGCAGTGCAGACCCGTCGTGCAAGCCGTCACCATCGACAGGTTCGGGCCCTTCAGGCCGAACTTGATCGACAGATGGCCGGAAATCATGTTGATGATCGATGCCGGCACGAAGAACGGCGAGATGCGGCGCGGGCCGCGGTTCAGCAGCTCCGTTTGCGTCACTTCGATCATCGGCAGACCGCC
>BBSL01000373.1 GCA_001319865.1 Burkholderia sp. E7m39
GCTTCGGTGATGTGGAGGCCGCTGTCTTGCATCGCCTGGATGCCGGCCGCCACGCCGTAATGGATGAATGTATCCATGTGGCGGGCTTCCTTGCCGGGAATGTAGTCCTCGATGGCGAAACCCTTCACTTCACCGGCAAATCGCGTGGAGAAGTTCGACGCGTCGAACTTCGTGATGTTGGCGATGCCGGATTTGCCGGCGACCAGATTGGCCCAGCCGTCGGCAACATTATTGCCAACAGGCGAAATCAGCCCCAAGCCTGTAACAACAACACGACGACGGCTCACGGTAACCCCTTTTCCATAGATGACAAAACAAAAGCCACAGTAGCGCACAGGAAAGCCCTGTGAGCCCTGTGGCTGTTAACCTGACGAACGCGCTGAACTACACGCTGACGAATGCGCTGACAAATGCACAGGCAAAGTTGCCAGAGAATGCATCAGTAAGCGCAATGACGAAAGAGCCGATTTTTGCTGCATCGACCAGTGCGCCATAAATGACGCCGTCAGGCTCGCGCGCATACGCATCGGCATTGACGCCTGCCCTGATTGTGCAAACCGGCTGCGCAACGGGGCGTCCCGTACGTCGGACGCCGCTGAATTCACAGCAGCCGAAGCAACCAGGCGGGCGCGAATGACCTTAGGCCTTGACGTTAGCGCGAGCGTAGTCGATCGCTTGCTGAACAGTCGTGATCTTCTCGGCTTCTTCATCCGGAATTTCCATGCCGAATTCGTCTTCAAGAGCCATCACAAGTTCAACCGTGTCGAGCGAGTCAGCGCCGAGGTCGTTCACGAACGATGCTTCGTTCTTGATTTCCGCTTCGGCAACACCGAGTTGCTCTGCAACGATCTTCTTGACGCGCTGTTCGATATTGTCCATTACCCCTCCAAGGGAAAAAAGTTCATAAATACAGGTGCGCGCATTTTATCAGGTTTGCATCTGTAAAAAGCGACGCCCAAAGTTGCTGTCAAGCCGCTCGATCCGCGCTTCGAACTGCACCAAGGCGCGGATAGTAACCGAATTTGATTACGACATATACATGCCGCCGTTCACGTGCAGCGTCGTGCCGGTGATATAACCGGCCTGCGGCGATGCAAGAAACGCGACGGCGTGCGCGATATCTTCGGGACTGCCGAGACGGCCGAGCGGAATTTGCGCCTTCAATGCCGTCTGCTGCTCTTCGGGAAGCGTCTTCGTCATGTCGGTATCGATGAAACCCGGCGCGACACAGTTCACCGTGATGCCGCGACTGCCGATTTCCCGTGCGAGCGCACGCGTCATGCCCGCCACACCGGCCTTCGCAGCCGCGTAGTTCGCCTGCCCCGGATTGCCCGCTGAGCCCACCACCGACGTGATGTTGATGATGCGGCCGCCGCGCGCCTTCATCATCGGCCGCAGCACAGCGCGCGAGAGGCGGAATACGGACTTGAGATTCGTGTCGATCACGGCATCCCAGTCGTCGTCCTTCATGCGCATCGCCAGTTGGTCTTGCGTGATGCCCGCGTTATTGACCAGCACATTGAGCGCGCCGAATTCCTTCACGGTGCCGTCGATCAGCGCTTCCGCCGCGGCGGCATCGTTGACGTTCAGCACAGCACCACGGCCATTCAGGCCTTCCGCCTTGAACGCTTCCGTGACTGCGCTCGCGCCGCTTTCGCTCGTTGCCGTGCCGATCACGGTTGCGCCTTGACGCGCGAGTTCGATCGCGATTGCCCGACCGATGCCCCGCGAGGCACCCGTCACGATCGCGATCTGTTTATCGAGAGTCTTTTCCATCGTTAATTTCCGCAGTGCCCTGCACATGCTTGCAGGACTGTTCGATACGTTGCTGCTTTAAATAGACGTTCAGGCCGTGACGAGCTTCAATACTTCGTCGAGCGAGGCGGGATCGACGATCGACGCGCCGATCAGATTGCCGTCGATTCGCTTGGTCAAGCCCGCCAGCACCTTGCCCGGACCGCACTCGATTACGTGCGTCGCGCCCTGCTTCGCGATCGACTGTACGCATTCGACCCAGCGCACGGCGCCTGCCGCCTGACGCACCAGCGCGTCCTTGATGCCAGCCGGCTCGTTGACGATCGCCACGTCGACGTTGTTCACGACGGGGATGGAAGGCACTTGCACTTCGATACCCGCCAGATACTCGCGCAGTTGGTCGGACGCCGGCTTGAGCAGCGACGAATGAAACGGAGCCGACACGGGCAGCGGCAGCGCGCGCTTCGCGCCCTTTGCCTTCGCGACTTCGCACGCCTTTTCGACGGCCGCCTTGTTGCCGGCGATCACGACCTGCGCCGGCGCATTGAAGTTGACGGCTTCGACCACGCCCGCCGCCGACGCTTCCTTGCACACTTCGCGCACGGTGTCGTCGTCGAGGCCGAGGATCGCAGCCATGCCGCCCTGGCCGACGGGCACGGCACTCTGCATTGCCTGCGCGCGAAAGCGCACGAGCGGCACGGCGTCACGAAACTTCAGCGCGCCCGCGGCGACGAGCGCCGTGTATTCGCCAAGGCTGTGACCCGCGACGATTGCAGGCGCGGGACCGCCTGCTGCCTGCCACGCGCGAAAGGTCGCATAAGCAGCCGTCAGCATCACGGGCTGAGTGTTGGTGGTGAGATTCAGGTCTTCGGCCGGGCCTTCGGCGATCAGCTTGCCGAGGTCCTGATTGAGCGCATCGGACGCTTCCTGGACGGTTTCGCGCACGATCGCGTTGTCGGCGAATGCGTTGAGCATGCCGACCGACTGCGAACCCTGCCCCGGAAAAACGAACGCAAATTTCATATCGTCCCCAATTCGATGAATCAAACGTGGCCGACGCGCACGCACGGCGTGCGCCGCCACTTGAAGCGGCGCTCAGGCACCGCCGCGCGCCGCCGTCAGAAGCGGATAACCGACGCGCCCCATGTAAAGCCGCCGCCGACGCCTTCGATCAGCACGTTTTGACCGCGCTGGATGCGTCCGTCGCGAACGGCCACGTCGAGCGCGAGCGGAATCGACGCCGCCGACGTGTTGCCGTGTTCGTGCACGGTGACGACCATCCGCTCCTGCGGCAGGCCGAGCTTGCGGCACGTGCTCTGCATGATGCGGATGTTGGCCTGGTGCGGAATCAGCCAGTCGACCTGCTCGGGCCGGAGTTCAGCCTTTTCCAGCGCCTCGACCGCGACCTTTTCTAGCACGTTGACGGCGAGCTTGAACACGGCCTGACCGTCCATGTGCAGGAATGCGCTGCCCTGGACGATGCCGCCGTTCACATTGCCCGGCGTGCAGAGAATGTTCGAGTGGCTGCCGTCCGCGTGCAATGCGCTCGACAGCACGCCCGGCTCGTCCGATGCCTGCAGCACCACAGCGCCCGCGCCGTCGCCGAACAGTACGCAGGTGGTGCGGTCGTTGAAATCGAGAATGCGCGAGAACGTTTCGGCACCGACCACCAGCGCAGTACGATGTTGCCCGCTTCGGATGAAGCTGTCAGCCGTCGCAACGGCATAGGCAAAACCTGAGCACACGGCCTGAACGTCGAACGCGGCGCCGTTGTTCCTGATGCCCAGCTTGTTCTGCAGCAAGCAGGCCGTGCTCGGAAAAACGAAGTCCGGCGTCGACGTGGCGACGATGATGAGATCGATGGATTGCGGATCGACGTCGGCCGCTTCGATCGCGCGTTGCGACGCGAACAGCGCGAGGTCGCTGGTGGTGACGTCAGGTTCGGCGAAATGACGCGCATGGATGCCCGTGCGGGCCACGATCCATTCGTCGCTCGTCTCGACGCCCTGCTTCGCGAGACGTTCAGCCAGGTCCTGATTGGAAACGCGGTTGGGCGGCAGATAGCTGCCCGTGCCCAGCACGCGAGAATAGGTAGTGGATTGAGCCATTATGCCTTCGGGGATTGTGCGCCATACGGCTCGGCCGGCTGGCCGGAGATCGGACCAGCAAGCGGGCTCGTCGCCCGGCTCGCGGAACCCGCGCCGCCCGCCTCGCGCGTCGCCTGTTCGAGTGAACCCGCGTTCTCCTCCATCGCGCGGGCAAGGCGTTCGAGAACGCCATTTTTGACGGCATCATACCCGCGTTTGATTGCCCACTCAAACGCGTAGGCGTCCGCCGAGCCGTGGCTCTTGATCACCAGCCCGCGCAGGCCCAGCAGCGCCGCGCCGTTGTATTGCCGGTGATCGACGCGCTTCTTGAAGCGCAGCAGCACGGGCAGCGCGAGCACGGCCATCACCTTGGTCAGCCACGAGCGGCCGAATTCTTCCTTGATGATGTCCGAGAGCATCTGCGCGAGACCTTCAGACGTCTTCAGCGCAACGTTACCGACAAAGCCATCGCAGACGATCACGTCGACGGTGCCTTTGTAGATATCGTTGCCTTCCACGTTGCCGCGGAAATTGAGTGTGCTGGAACGCAGCAACTCGCCCGCGCGCTTGATCGTGTCGTTGCCCTTGATGACCTCTTCGCCGATATTCAGGAGCCCGATGCTCGGGCGCTCCTTGCCTTCGACGGCCGCCACCAGCGCATGCCCCATCTCCGCGAACTGCAGCAGATGCTGCGGCTCGCAGTCGACGTTCGCGCCAAGGTCCAGCATCGTGGTGTAGCCAGTGGGATTGGGCAAGGCAAACGCGATCGCCGGACGTTCGATGCCCGGGAGCGTTTTAAGGACATAGCGGGAAACGGCCATCAGCGCGCCGGTGTTGCCGGCGGAGATGCAGGCCTGCGCCTCGTCGTCTTTGACGCGGTTGAGCGCCACGCGCATCGACGAGTCTTTCTTCTTGCGAAGCGCGACTTCGACGGGATCGTCCATGGCGACGATTTCCGACGCGGGCACGACCGTGAGCGCCGGATTGTCAGCCGCCTTCAGCTTTTTTAGCTGCGCACGAATCGCGCTTTCGATGCCGACGAGCATCAGGTGCGCATCGGGGTGCGAGCGAACGAAGTTGACGGCAGCGGGAACGGTCACGGACGGGCCGTGGTCGCCTCCCATGCAATCTATCGTGAGCTTTACAGTCATGGAATGCGACGAATTTCAGGCACAAAAAAGCGGCAGTTGAATGCCGCCTTTTTGGTGAACCGGGAAAATGCCAAGCGAGCCGATCGCCACGCAAAACGCCAATGGGTCAAACCCAGATGAGCGCAATGCAGGACGATTAGTCGTTCTTCGTCTTGACGACTTTCTTGCCGCGATAGTAGCCGTTCGGGCTGATGTGGTGACGCAGATGCACTTCACCCGTGCTCGGCTCAACAGCCAGCGGCGCTGCGTTGAGGAAATCGTGCGAGCGGTGCATGCCGCGCTTCGACGGCGACTTCTTGTTTTGTTGAACTGCCATGATAACTCCTGAAAATTTTCCGAATTCTAACACAGCCCGACACGGCAACCGCCATAGGGCGCGTGGGTGAAACCATCGCGTCCGGCGCGCCCTGTCGCGCTCCCATGCAACTGTTAGTGCTTCTTGCCGCCCTGTCCGCCCGACTTCAGGCCTTCCAGCGCCGCAAACGGGTTCGGCCGGCCGGGCTCTTCACCCTCTTCGGCAGCACCCTCTGCGCCTTCGCCTTCCGAGCCGTCAGCGCCCGACGTGAGACTCTCGTGCACTTCAGGACAGACCTCGTGCTTGGGCACGAGCGGCAACGAAAGCAGCAATTCCTCTTCGATCAAGTCGACAAGATCGAACTGGCGTGACCCAACGATCACATCGACTTCATCCTCGTCGAGAGGAAACTCTTCAGCTTCCTCTTCCGTATTGACGATCCGGTAAGTCGCATCGACGTTGAACGCCTGCTCATACGGAGACAGGCAACGCTGACATTCGAGCCATGCGGCGCCATGAATCGCGAGCCTCAGATAAGGCTGCGGACCCTCGGTGCCGTCGTCCTGCAATTCCGGCTGCGTCGTCCCTTCGGCTTGCCAGGTGAACGCCGTGTCGCGGTCTGGCGCTTCCTCGGGGACTTCGTTTAACATGCGCGGCAGTTGCGAGACGCGCACGCTACCCGCGGCCTGACGTCCACTGCGGGCAAATTCGAACAGGTCGAGTGCGCGCGGGTCGACGAGACCAGCAGGTTTGCCAGGATGTTGAGTCATGTGCGCTCCTGCGTCGGCAAGGGTTTCAGCCGCAAGGTTTCAGCCGGTTTATCGCCATGCTTTGTTTGAATTCGGGCTGAAATGACGTTTTTACGCGTCCATCCAGCGCGCCATTTGGCAAAGCATACCGATGAAAAGCCCAAAATCATATCCGTTTTGTCTTTTCGAGTCAAACACTTAAGGCTGGGTACGTGAACGCGTTCGTGCCCCGTCTATCTGCCGCCATTTTCAGATTCAGATCAAGGTTATTTTCAGCATGCCGGATTCCTCCCAACGCCCGCCCCGCCTGATTCTGGCGTCGAGTTCGCCGTATCGGCGCGAACTGCTCGAACGTCTGCGCGCGCCGTTCGATGTCGCCGTGCCCGCCGTCGACGAAACGCCGCTGACAGGCGAATCACCCGAAGCCACCGCCCTGCGCCTGGCACAGGCGAAAGCGCGCGCCGTGGCCGCCGGCCTCACGGGCGGCGAGCGGGCGCTCGTCATCGGCTCGGATCAGGTCGCGACGTACGACGGGCAGCAGATCGGCAAGCCCGGCACGCACGAAAAAGCGCTCGCGCAGTTGCAGGGCATGCGCGGCCGCGAAGTGCTGTTTCACAGCGCGCTTTGTCTGCTCGACAGCCATTCGGTTGATGCGCAGTGCGTCGATGTCGTCACACGCGTGCGTTTTCGCAATCTGCCCGATGCCGCGCTTGACGCGTATTTGCGCGCCGAAACGCCTTACGACTGCGCCGGCAGTGCGAAAGCCGAAGGGCTCGGCATCGCCCTGCTCGACGCGATCGAATCCGACGATCCAACCGCCCTGATTGGCTTGCCGTTGATCGCGCTCACGCGCATGCTGCTCGCCGCGGGTTATCCGCTGCTGGAGGCGCGATGAGCGGCGTTCTCTATCTGATTCCGAACACGCTGGGCGACGGCGACGCCGCCGCGCTCGACGCCGTTCTGCCCGCTCCCGTTCGCGCCCGCGCGGCCTCCCTGCACTATTACATTGGCGAAAACGCGAAAACGACGCGTGCGTTTCTGAAGAAAGTCGGCACCGAACGGCCGATTCAGGAAATCGAGATCCGCGAGTTGAACGTCAATACGCGCGCCGGGGAAATCGACAAACTGCTGGCACCCGTGCTGGCCGGGACGGATGCCGGCCTGGTGTCGGAAGCGGGCTGCCCAGCCGTCGCCGACCCGGGCGCGCTGCTCGTGCGCCGCGCCCATGAGCGCGGCGTGAAGGTGGTGCCGTTCGTCGGACCCAGCTCGATCCTGCTCGCGCTGATGGCGTCCGGGTTGAACGGCCAGAGCTTCGCCTTTCACGGCTATCTCCCCGTTGACGCCAATGAGCGCGCAAAACGGCTGCGCGAACTCGAGCAGCAATCGCGCAAAAACCGCCAGACGCAGATTTTCATCGAGACGCCGTACCGCAACCGCGCGCTGCTCGACACGCTGACCGCGACCTGCGCCCCGTCGACGCTGGTTTGTATCGCCGTGGATCTGACACTGGAAAGCGAGACGATCGTGAGCCGGGCGGTTTCAGACTGGAAAAAGAAGCCGGCGCCGGATCTGCATAAACGACCCGCGATTTTTCTGATCCTGGCAACCTGAAGCCCCGACAAGCGACGCGCCGAACCCGGCCGTCGCACCGCTGGCATGGACGCTTATCGCAAGTTCAGTTTGCCGATCGTCGCCATGGCGCGCACCGCGCCGCTGCCGACCGCCGCGCCGAATTTCCGCGCGACGCGGTCGGTGATGCTTTCCTTGACTGTGTAGTCGACCACGTCCGGAGCCTTGATGATTTCTCGCGCGACGTAATCGGTGTCGCCGAAGCCGTCCGCGAGACCCAGCTGGACGCTTTTTTCTCCCGTCCAAAAAAGACCTGAGAAGATTTCGGGAGATTCCTGCAGCCGCTTCCCGCGGCCCTGCTTCACGGCATCGATGAATTGCGCGTGGATCTCGTCGAGCATGGCCTGGGCATGTGCGTCCATCTTCGGCGTATCGGGTGAGAATGGATCGTAAAAACCCTTGTTCTCACCCGAAGTCCGCATCCGCCGCTGGATGCCGAGCTTATCCATCAGACCCGTAAACCCGAAACCATCCATCAGCACGCCGATCGAGCCGACGATGCTCGCCTTATCGACGTAAATTTTATCGGCCGCCGCCGCCGCGTAATAGCCACCCGACGCGCACATGTCGCCGACTACGACGTAAAGCGGAATTGCCGGATATTTGGCACGCAATCGACGAATTTCCCGGTAGATAATGCCGGCCTGAACGGGGCTTCCGCCCGGACTGTTGCACCGCAGGACAACGCCCGCGGTGCCCGCGTCGTCAAACGCGCTTGCAAGCGCTGCGTCGATATCCTCGGCGTTCGCGTTGGTTTCGGCGGCGATCTCGCCATCAAGTGTCACAAGCGCCGTGTGCCGGCCACCCGTCGCGACCTTCTCGCCGCTGAAATCGAGCACGGCCCACGCGATTCCAATCAGCACGACGAGAAATACAAACCGGAAGAAAATCCGCCACCGCCGCGCAGCTCGCTGCTCGTTGATCGCGGCCAACGCTATCCGCTCGAGCGCGGCGCGCTCCCAGTTTGGCTCGGTGGACGATGCGCGGCTCGTGGCGGCCGGTTCCTGCGGATCGGGAGTCAGTTTATCGGACATGCGTTGCCGCCAGGCTGAACGAGGTTTGTGGAAGTAATGCTGGGATATCAGGCGGATGCTGGACGCAGATCGCCGTCCGGAAGCCAGAACACAGCGCGGCCGTCAGGCGTGTCGCGCTCGTCGACATGAACGGGCCGAAGCCGGCCGCCACGACACGGACCGCCGACGCATTTGCCCGTATCCGGCGAGTAAATCGCGCCATGTGTAGCGCACATCAAGTATAAACCGGTCGATTCGAAGAACTGTCCTTCGTTCCAGTCCAGTTCCATCGGAACATGCGCGCAACGGTTCAGATAACCGTACGCGACGCCGTCATATCGCACGAAAAACACGACCGCGTCGCCGCCGGCATAGGTGGCATTGCGCCGAACGCCCATGCCGCCGTCGACGAGTTCTTCTGATGCGCAGATGCGCACGGCCTCCAGCGCGGCGTCCGTCATGCGTGCTCCCGCAGCCAGCCCGATAACGTCGCGATGCTGTCGGCGACGTACTTCGGCTCGAGCGCCACGAGCGAATTGGCGGGATGCGCGCCATACGTCACGCCGATGCCCGACACGCCCGCGTTGATCGCCATCTGCAGATCATGCGTGGTGTCGCCGATCATCACCGTACGCGCCGGATCTTGCCCCAGTTCGCGTGTCAGTTCGTGCAGCATGGCAGGATGAGGTTTCGAGAACGTTTCATCGGCGCAGCGCGTACCGTCGAAAAGGCTCGTGAGCCGCACCTGGTCTAGCGCGCGATTCAGGCCGACGCGGCTCTTGCCCGTCGCGATTGCGAGCAGGTAGCCCTGGTCGCGCAGATCGGCGAGCATTTCGCGCACGCCCGAAAACAGCTCGGTCGTCTGATCCTTCACCAGATAGTGAAAGCGATAGCGCTCGGCGAGACGCGGATAGTCGGCGGGATCGAGTGTCGGGGCGGCGATCTGCAGCGCGTCCCGCAAGCCGAGGCCGATGACGAAACTGGCGGCCTCGTCGGCGGGTACAGGCAGGCCCAGGTCGCGGCAGGCCGCCTGGATGCTGCGCGTGATATGGACCGTCGAGTCCATCAACGTACCGTCCCAATCGAAGACGATCAGATCAAATTGCTGTCGAGCCATGCGTTCCCGTCTCGGTTTGTGGTTGTGCGTCCTGCTGCGTGCCTTGCTGCGTGCCCTGAGCGCCGCCTTGCGACTCCCGCGAATGGCGGGCCATATCGGCCAGTTGCCCGACGAAGCGCCGGCAATCCGCCGGCAACGGCGCCTCGACCTGCAGCGTCTCGCCCGTGGACGGATGCGTGAGTTTCAGCCGGTGGGCGTGCAGAAACATGCGCTTGAGCCCCGGCTGCGCGTTCGCGCGCGCCAAGGCCTTGTTCAGCGCGAAGTCGCCGTATTTTGCATCGCCGACGATGGGAAGTCCCAGATGCGCCAGATGAACACGGATCTGATGGGTCCGGCCCGTCTTCAGTTCCGCTTCGAGCAGCGCGTACTCGGGCCAGCGGTCGACGAGGTTGAAAACGGTGTGCGATGGCAAGCCATCCGGCTGCACGCGCACGCGCCGCTCGCCGTCGGGCAGCAGGTACTTATGAAGCGGCTCCTTCACTGCGCGCCGACGGCCCCAATCGCTCGCCCATTGCCCATGTACGCAGGCGAAATAGCGCTTGTCCATGCGATTCTCGCGAATCTGCTCATGCAGGTTGACGAGCGCCGAGCGCTTTTTAGCCAGCATCAGCACGCCCGACGTCTCCCGGTCCAGCCGATGCACGAGTTCCAGGAACTTCGCCTGCGGACGCGCCGCCCGCAGTTGTTCGATCACGCCGAATGCGACGCCGCTGCCGCCGTGCACGGCGACGCCCGCCGGCTTGTCGATGATGAGCAGGTGCTCGTCCTCATACAAAATGTCGAAGTGCGCAGACGGCACATTCGCGGCGGCCGGTTCATCCGACTGCGCCACGCGGATGGGCGGCACGCGCACGAGATCGCCCAGGGCGAGCCGGTACTGGGCATCGACCCGCCCTTTGTTCACGCGGACTTCGCCGCTGCGCAGAATCCTGTAAATGTGACTTTTCGGCACGCCCTTACAGACGCGCAACAGAAAGTTGTCGATGCGCTGACCGGCCGCGCTATCGTCGATTTCGATCATCGACACTTGGGCGCTACCGATCGAATTCTGGGATGTTTTGCCTAACTCTTTCATTCTGAATATAATTTGCCCAGCAGTCTGCGGCAGCCGACCATATGGGATTGGCGCATTAAACCGAATCGCGGGCGGATTGCGCAGGCGCAAGCGATAAAACGCTATTTTACTTGCGCCGGGGGCTGGTTGCTCGCCCTGAAAATGAGATGCAACAAGTTGCACGCACAGTGCGCGACACGGCAGGGACGGCGCCCACAGGCACGTTCGGTCAGAGTCGGCACCGTCGGTAACGGAATGTTGGTTAAAAAGAATTTGACTGGCGAGCTTCGGCAAGGACGGCTTTCATGTCCTTTTGGCGCGAAGCGGCCGGTGGCGAAAATACGGCGTGCGCCCGAGGCGTCCCGCGGAAAGTGCGGGACATGGCGACGTCAAAATGATGCGAGACACCCCCGAGCGGGACAGGCGCGCGTTGTGAGCGAGCTTTCCCGCTGCGGCAAGACCGCGGCTTTCGAACCCGTCCGGACGCGCGCCCAACTGGCGCGGCAGCGCACGCGGACGAAGGCCTATGCAAGTCGGCTGCCAGGACCCGCGGCGTGTCGGGCCATTATTTGAAGCCGTGTTCGCATGTGCCCTGCGGCAGCGCGTCCATTTTCTTTCGGACGGCGCCCATTCAAGGCAATTCTCCCGCCATCTTTCCTGCTCCAGCGTGCCCGTGAAAACACAATAAGGCGCGGCATGCCGCTGCCCTTTCCGCCGGCCGGGTTTGTTCCCGTGCGCCGTCGGCGGGGACAGACCAAAGCCGCTCTGGAGCCGTTCAATGAAACGCATGTTGTTCAATGCGACGCAGCAGGAAGAACTGCGCGTCGCCATCGTCGATGGGCAAAAGCTCATCGACATCGACATCGAAACCGCCGGGCGCGAACAGCGCAAAGGCAATATCTACAAGGGGATCGTGACGCGCATCGAGCCGTCGCTCGAAGCCTGCTTCGTCAACTACGGTGAGGACCGCCACGGTTTTCTCCCGTTCAAGGAAGTCGCCCGCCAGTATTTCCGCGAAGGCGTCGACATGCGCTCGGCGCGCATCCAGGACGCCCTCAAGGAAGGCCAGGAACTGATCGTTCAGGTCGAGAAGGAAGAACGCGGCAACAAGGGCGCGGCGCTCACCACGTTCATCTCGCTCGCCGGCCGCTACCTCGTGCTGATGCCGAATAATCCGCGCGGCGGCGGCGTGTCGCGCCGGATCGAGGGCGACGACCGCCAGGAACTGCGCGAAACCATGTCGCAGCTGCAATTGCCGGAAGGCATGAGCATCATCGCGCGCACGGCGGGCATCGGCCGCAGCGCCGAAGAGTTGCAGTGGGACCTGAACTACCTGATGCAGCTGTGGCGCGCGATCGAAGCCGCGTCGCAAAGCGGCTCGCAAGGTCAGCCGATGCTGATCTATCTCGAATCGAGCCTGGTGATCCGCGCGATTCGCGACTATTTCCAGCCGGACATCGGCGAAATCCTGATCGACACCACGGAAATCCATGACCAGGCGCGCGCCTTCATGGACATCGTGATGCCGGACAATGTCAACAAGGTGAAGCGGTATCACGACGACGTGCCGCTGTTCTCACGTTTTCAGATCGAGCACCAGATCGAGACGGCATACTCGCGCACGGTGCCGCTGCCGTCGGGCGGCGCGATCGTGATCGACCATACGGAAGCACTGGTCGCCATCGACGTGAACTCCGCGCGCGCCACCAAGGGCGCCGACATCGAGGAAACGGCCACGCGCACGAACCTCGAAGCCGCCGACGAAGTCGCGCGCCAGCTGCGTCTGCGCGACCTGGGCGGCCTGATCGTGATCGACTTCATCGACATGGAGTCGGCCAAGAGCCAGCGCGAAGTCGAGCAGCGCCTGAAAGACGCGCTCAAGCACGATCGCGCGCGCGTCCAGATGGGCAAGATTTCGCGCTTCGGCCTGATGGAGCTGTCGCGCCAGCGTCTGCGCCCGGCGCTGTCCGAAGGCAGCCATGTAACCTGCCCGCGCTGTAACGGCACGGGTCACATTCGCGATACCGAATCGTCCGCGCTGCAAGTGCTGCGGATCATTCAGGAAGAAGCGATGAAGGAAAACACGGCAGCCATCCACTGCCAGGTGCCCGTCGAGGTCACCGCTTTCCTGCTGAACGAAAAGCGCTCGGAAATCAACAAGATCGAGTCGCGCTTCAAGGTCAACGTCGTGCTGGTGCCGAACAAGCACCTCGACACGCCGCATTACAAGCTCGAGCGTCTGCGCCACGACGACGCGCGCCTCGACGATCCGCGCGCCTCGTGGAAGATGGCCGAAGAAGCGGCTCGCGAACTGGAATCGGAAACGGGTTACAGCAAGCGCGCTGAAGACGTGAAGCCGAAGCAGGAAGCGGCTGTGAAGGGCATCACGCCCGAGAAGCCGGCGCCGAGCGCGCCTGTGCGCACGCCGGCACCCGCTGCCGCCCCCGTCGAAGTCAAACCCGCAACGGGCGGTTTCATCGGCTGGCTGAAGGGTCTGTTCGGCATGCAGCCGGCCGCTACCGTTCCCGCACCGGCGCCCGTCGAAAAACCGGCGAAGCCCGCCGCACGCGGTGAGCGTGCCGAGCGCGGCGAACGTCCGGGCGAACGCGGCGGCGATCGCAACCGCAACCGTCGCAACGGCGCTGGTGGCCGCGATGCCGCGGCACGCGGCGAAGGCGCGGCAACGCAAGGCCGTCAGGACAAGCCGGCGCAACGCGGCGAGCGTCAGGAACGCGAACCGCGCGAAGCACGTGAACCGCGCGGTGGCCGCGAGCAGCGCGAAGCACGCGAGGCACGCGAGACGCGGCCGGAACGCGTCGAGCGCGGCCAGGGACAGGAGCGTGCAGACCGCGCCGAAACCGCCGAAGCGACACGCGGCGAGCGTCAGGATCGTCCGGAACGCGGCGAACGCCGTGAGCGCGGCGAGCGTCGCAAGCAACAGCCGGAGGCGGCCGAAGCACTGAACCAGAACGACGCGACGGCGGATGTCGCTGCGCAGGCGCAAGCCAGTCTGGTCGGTGGCGCGGCGTCCGAGGAAGCGCGTGACGGCGAAGAGCGTCGCCGTCGCCGTCGTGGCCGCCGCGGTGGCCGTCGCGAGCGCGAAGAGGAAGGCGTGAACGTCAACACGGCCGCGGATGTCGCGGAAGCGGAAGGCGAAACGGCTGCTGCCGCATCGGCGGAAGCACCCGTGCGCGCGCCGGAACACACGGGGCGTCACGAAGCGCAGCCGCAGGCCGCTCAGCCCGTCCCGGCGGAAAGCGCGCCGGAGCACGCACAAGCCGTGAAGCCGGTCGAAGTCGTCGTGGCAGCCGTCGCGACGGGTGAAGCCGTGATCGGCGAGTTGCACGCATCGGCCGAAACACCGGCGCTGGCCGTGGAAAAGGCCGCGAAGGCTGAGGCCATCGTGCCGGCGGAAGAAGCGCCCGCCGCGCCGCAAGCGCCCGCAGTCGCCGAAACGACGCCGGTCGAGCCGGCAGCTTTCGAGCCGGCACCTGCCGCGCCGCAAGCCGCTGCGCCCGTAGCTGCCGACGAGCCCGCGTTCGAAGCGCCCGCCCAGGTTCAAACGGCGGCGGCAGCGCCTGCCGCCGAATTGCCCGCCGACGTCGCAGTCGAAGCGGCGGAACAGCCGGTCGCACGGGCACCCGAGGCGCAAGCGCAGGCGGCAGCGGAAGCGGCCCCTATCGCGGCCCAGTCGGCCGACGTCGAGCCGGCTCCGGCGGAACCCCTCGTCGCCGAGCCCGCCGTGGAAGCCGTGCACACACAGCCCGCGCCCGAACCGGCAGCACCAGAAACGCCCGCAGTCGAGCCGAAGCCCGTCTACGCGAACGGCGCGGCACCGGCTCGCCAATCGGCGGAATCGCTGCAGTCGATGCTGGAAACGGCCGGTCTCGTCTGGGTGAATACCGATGCCGACAAGCTGCGCGCCGCGCAGGAAGCCGCTTCGCAAGCCGTGCGGCCCGCCCGCGTGCCGCGCGAGCGCAAGGCGCTGCCGCCCGCCGATACGACCCCGATGCAGCAGGTCGAAACCGTCAAGCATCCGCAGTAAGCGGTCGCTAACATGACCTGAGCGGTAACGTCAGGCACCCCGAAAAGCCCGCCCTCCAAGGCGGGCTTTTTGTTATCGGAGGCCCGCGCGTTCGCCCCTACTGTGATGGCGAAGGCCTTCCGCTAGAATGAAGTCTGATATCCCAAATATGTGACCATGTCCCGACGCATCATTCCTGTCGCCGATCTCAGCGCCGTACCGAGCGTCGCCGGTCCGGTGCGCACGCCGCGCGGTGAACTGACCGATACGCTGTCGCGTCCGCTGCGCGATTTGCGCATTTCGGTCACGGACCGCTGCAACTTCCGCTGCGTCTACTGCATGCCCCGCTCCGTGTTCGACAAGGACTACTCGTTCCTGCCGCACAGCGCGTTGCTGACGTTCGAGGAAATCGAGCGAATCGCGGGCATTTTCGTCGCGCATGGCGTCGAGAAAATCCGTCTGACGGGCGGCGAGCCGCTCTTGCGCAAGAACCTCGAATTCCTGATCGAACGGCTCGCGCGGATGACGACGGCCTCGGGCAAGCCGCTCGATCTGACGCTCACCACCAACGGCTCGATTCTCGCCCGCAAGGCGCAGAGCCTGAAAAACGCCGGGCTGAACCGCGTCACCGTGAGCCTGGACGCGCTCGACGATGCGCTATTTCGCCGCATGAACGACGCCGATTTCGCGGTTCGCGACGTGCTGGAAGGCATCGAGGTCGCGCAGTCGGTGGGACTCGCGCCGCTGAAGGTCAACATGGTCGTCAAGCGCGGCACGAACGACAGCGAAATCGTGCCGATGGCGCGCCATTTCAGGAACTCCGGCGTGGTGCTGCGATTCATCGAGTATATGGATGTCGGTACGTCGAACGGCTGGAACATGACGGAAGTGCTGCCGTCGGCGGAAGTCGTCGCGCGCATCGGCGAGCACTTCCCGCTGCTGCCGCTCGAGGCGCACAGTGCCGCCGAAACGGCGCAGCGCTGGGGCTACGCGGACGGCGGCGGCGAGATCGGCGTGATTTCGAGCGTGACGCGGGCGTTCTGCGGCGACTGCACGCGCGCGCGTCTGTCGACGGAAGGCAAGCTGTACCTGTGCCTGTTCGCGTCATCGGGCCACGATCTGCGCGCGCTCGTGCGCGACGGCACAAGCGACGCCGGCATCGCCACCGCCATCGCCAACATCTGGCACGCGCGCGGCGACCGCTATTCTCAATTGCGCGGCAGCGGTCGCACGGCATCCACGGCGACCTCGGAAGAGCGGCGCGTCGAGATGTCGTACATCGGCGGCTGAGGCCGCCCATTCATGGCGATCACGCGCGACAGTATCACGGGCCTGCTACTCGCGGGCGGGCGTGGCACGCGCATGGGCGGCGCCGACAAAGGTCTGCAGACACTGCGCGGCGAGCCGCTCGCGCTGCACGCGCTCCGGCGCCTCGCGCCGCAAGCCGGGCCGCTGTTGATCAGCGCAAACCGCCATGCCGACATTTACGCGGCACTCGGCGCGCCGTTTCATGCGAGCGTCATCGGCGATACGCTGCCCGATTTTCCCGGTCCGCTTGCGGGGCTGCTGGCGGGATTACGCACCGCGCGCACGCCGTTCGTCCTGTCCGCGCCGTGCGATACGCCGGGCTTCCCCGCCGATCTCGCCGAACGTCTCGCGGCCGCGCTCGATGGGCAGCCGTCCGGCATCGCCACTGTCACGACCAGGGACGCCCAAGGGGACATCTCGGTCCATCCCGTGTTCGCGCTCGTGCGCACGTCGCTGGCCGACGATCTCGAAGGCTTTCTGCAGGCGGGCGAGCGCAAGGTTCGCACGTGGTACGCGCGCCACAGGGCGGTCGAAGTCGGCTTTCCGGACGAGCGCACGTTTTACAATATCAATTCACTGCAGGAACTTGCCGATCTCGAACGACGCTAATCAACGTTGCGCGAGTTTGACATTCGCAGCGGCCCATGTGCCGCGATCGCCCGGCCGCCGCCGCACCGCATCCCGTCGCGACGCTCCCCTTTCATGACCACGCTGAACGAAACTTCGAGTTGCGTCGCACAGTACGACGCCCAGGCCATGCCGGTGTCCGCCGCACAGGCAATCGTGCGCGAATGGGCGGCGCCCGTCACGACCGTCGAGCACGTGCATCTGCGTGACGCGCTGAACCGCGTGCTCGCGCAGGACATCGTGTCACCCATCGACGTGCCCGCGCACGATAACTCGGCAATGGACGGCTACGCGTTTTCCGGCGCGGCGCTCGCGGGCCAGTCGGGCGACATCGCTCTGCATGTCGCGGGCCGCGCGCTCGCCGGGCATCCGTTTTCGGGCAGCATCGAGCGCACGCAGTGCGTACGCGTGATGACGGGCGCGACCATGCCGTCAGGCTGCGACACCGTCGTGCCGCAGGAAGCCGTCACGCCCGAAGGCGAGATGATCCGCTTTTCCGCGCAAGGATTGAAGGTGGGCGCGAACCGCCGCCTCGCGGGCGAAGACCTGGCCCGCGGCGCAGTCGCGCTGAAGGCGGGCCGCGTCGTGCGCGCGTCGGACCTCGGTTTGCTGGCGTCGCTCGGCATCGGCGAAGTGGCCGTGCGGCGGCGTCTGCGCGTCGCGTTCTTTTCGACGGGCGACGAATTGCGCTCGATCGGCCAGCCGCTGGAAGCAGGCTGCGTCTACGACAGCAACCGCTACACGCTGTACGGCATGCTCAGGCGCCTCGACGTCGAGCCGATCGATCTCGGCGTCGTCCGTGACGAACCTGCCGCGCTCGAACATGCGTTGCGAACGGCTGCATCGAGCGCGGATGTCGTGTTAACCTCCGGCGGCGTGTCGGTGGGCGAAGCCGATCTGACCAAGCAGATGCTGCGCGTGCTTGGCGACGTCGCATTCTGGAGTCTCGCGATGCGCCCCGGCCGGCCGCTGGCGTTCGGGCGCATCTGGTCGGGCGGCAAACCCGGCGCGGGGAAGCCGGCTATCTTCTTCGGCCTGCCCGGCAATCCTGTTGCCGTGATGGCGGCGTTCTATCAGATCGTGCGAGAGGTGCTGCTGCGCATGTCCGGGGCGACCACGGACGCCGTGCCGCTGATTCGCGCCGCCTGCGTCGACG
>BBSL01000374.1 GCA_001319865.1 Burkholderia sp. E7m39
CGATCCGCAAACGGCCCGGCCGCACCGAGTTCCAGCGCGGCGTCGCGCGCCGCGATGCGCACGGTACGTGGTACGTTGCGCCGACAGGCTCGCAGGGCTCCGGCGTGCTCAGCTCGATGAGCGAAGCGAACTGCTTCATCGTGCTAGCCCACGAACAGGCCGACCTCGATGCGGGCGACGCCGTCGATATCATGCTGTTCGACGGTCTGATCTGAGCGCGCTGCCAGCAGTTTTCACGCAATCCACACTACAACATACGGGTTTGACTTACATGAAAAAACAGATCTCGTTCATTGCACCGGGACAAACGGCAAAGGCACTCATCCTCGTGTATCTGACGTTCAGCGTGCCGATCGTTCTGCTCGGCGTGCTGGTCGCTTTCATCCGTTATGGGTCGGTGGAATTGAGCACCGTGTTCAGCGCGCTGCTGCTCAACGCGATTCTGGGCTTCATCCTGCTGTGGATTGCCTGCCATGCCTACAACTGGGTCGCGTCGCGCTTCGGCGGCATCGAAATTCAGCTGAGCGACGTCCCGGAGGAAGCGTAATGTCCGCGACGATTCGCGCGGCCACGCCCGGCGACGTCGGCAGGATGCTTGCGCTGATGTACGAACTCGCCGAATTCGAAAAGCTCACGCATCTGTTCATCGCGACGGAAGACGATCTGCGTGATGCGCTGTTCGGCGCGCGACCGTCGGCGGAAGCCATCGTCGCGGAGCGCGACGGCGCGATGATCGGCTACGCGCTGTTCTTCCACAACTATTCGACGTTTCTTGGCCGGCGCGGCCTCTATCTCGAAGATTTGTACGTGCGTCCCACCGAGCGCGGCACCGGGCTCGGTTCGCAGATGCTGCGCTATCTGGCGGCGCTCGCCGTCGAGCGCCAGTGCGGCCGCTTCGAATGGTCCGTGCTGGACTGGAACCAGCGCGCGATCGATTTCTACGAAAAGATGGGCGCGACCGTGCTGCCGGACTGGCGCATCGTGCGCATCACGGGCGACGCGCTCGATCAGCTCGCGGCCAGCGCGAACTGACCCGCCGCTTTTCATCTTCAACGATAACGAGGCGCACCGCCACGGCGGACGCGCCTCGTTCGTTTTGTGCCTGTCTCGCTTTGCGAGAGGCCCCGCTGCGTCAGGACTCCTCGGCCTCGACGCCCGAGAGCGAGTCACCGAGCAATCCCGCCGCCCGCTCTTCTGGCAACGCCTCGACATCGCGCAGCTTGCGGTTCATCTGACGCGTGCGCACTTCTGCCGCTTCGATCGACCGCGTGACCGTTTCGAGTTGCGACTTGGTCTTCGCGAGCACGTCGCCGAATTTGCCGAACTCGGTCTTGACGGCACCCAGCACTTGCCACACTTCGCTCGAACGCTTCTCGATAGCAAGCGTGCGGAAGCCCATCTGCAGACTGTTGAGCAATGCCGTCAACGTAGTCGGGCCCGCAATCGTCACACGATGGTCGCGCTGCAGAAGATCGGTCAGTCCCGGACGACGCAAAATCTCGGCATAGAGCCCTTCCGTCGGCAGGAATAGCAGAGCGAAGTCTGTGGTATGCGGAGGCGACACGTACTTTTCCGCAATCGTCTTGGCCTCCGCACGAACTCGCCCTTCCAGCGCACGAGATGCCTCTTCGACTGCGACGGGATCGGCACGGTCTTGCGCCTCGATCAAACGCTCGTAGTCCTCACGCGGAAACTTCGCATCGATGGGCAGCCACACCGGTGTCGCCGCTGCATCCGGCGACGGGTGGCGGCCGGGCAGCTTGATTGCGAATTCGACGCGATCATTGCTCTTCGGAATTGTCGCGACGTTCTTGGCGTACTGGTCCGAAGTCAGGATCTGCTCAAGCAACGCTTCCAGTTGCACTTCGCCCCATGTGCCACGCGTCTTGACGTTGGTCAGAACCTTCTTCAAGTCGCCTACGCCGGCCGCGAGTGTCTGCATTTCACCGAGACCACGATGCACCTGCTCAAGACGATCGGACACCAGCTTGAACGATTCGCCGAGCCGCTGTTCGAGTGTCGCGTGCAGCTTCTCGTCGACGGTGCGGCGCATCTCTTCGAGCTTCGTCGTGTTGTTGGCCTCGATGTCTTTCAGACGCTGCTCGATCGTCGCGCGTACTTCGGCGAAACGGCGATCATTGGCTTCCGTCACTTGCGCCATTTGCTGCTGCAACGTCTCGCCGAACCGCTTGAGCGTCATGCCTTGCTCGTCGCGCGCCTGGTGCGCCTGCTCCTGCAAACTCTGACGTACGGCGTCGAGCTGTTGCGCATTGGTTTCGGTGAGCCTGACGAGCTGCTGCGCAAAACCGTCGATCTTGCCCGCCTGCACGGTCGTCATGCTCGTGAACTGCGACACCAGCGTTTGCTGGAACTGCGAGAAGCCGCTGTTCAGCTCGGTGCGCGACACGCGCGCGGTCTCGGAAATCTCGCCGCGCAGTTCGCGTTCAAGCCGTTCGTATTCGCGCGTCTGCGTCAGCGCGGCGTCTTCGAGACGCTCGCCCAATTCGTCGAATTGCGCCTGTTGCTGGGCGCCGTGTCCGCCGCGCAGCAGTATCGCGAGCGCGATCACCAGTGCAACGGCCAGAACGGCGACGGCCGCGATCAACATCATGGTCATGAACGCGCCTTCCCGATCACATCCGGATTGATCGGATTGGGCGGACGGCCCGCGCGCGGGCCCTCTCCCAACGCCGCGATCAGGTTGTCGGCGGCGAGGTTCGCCATTGCGCGGCGCGTGGCTTCCGTCGCGCTCGCAATGTGCGGCGTGAGCACGACGTTCGGCACGCTCAGCAGCGCAGGGTTGAGTTTCGGCTCGCCCTCGAACACGTCGAGGCCCGCTGCCGCGATACGGCCGTCGCGCAGCGCAGCCGCGAGTGCCGCGTCGTCGACGATGCCGCCGCGCGCGATATTCGTGAGCGTTGCCGTGCGCTTCATCAGCGCGAGCTCCGCGGCGCCGATCGTGTGATGGCTTTCAGCCGTATAGGGCAGCACGAGCACGACGTGATCGGCGCGACGCAACAGATCTTCTTTCGACGCGTACTGCGCGTTCAGCTCCGCTTCGATTTGCGGCGCGACCCGCGAACGGTTGTGATAGATCACGTTCATGTTGAAGCCGCGCGCGCGCCGCGCGAGCGCCTGGCCGATGCGGCCCATGCCGATCACACCGAGCGTCGACCCGTACAGGTCGGAACCGAGAAAGCCGTCGTACGACCACTTTTCCCACTTGCCCGCGCGCAGCCAGTGCTCCGATTCCGCGATGCGCCGCGCGGCCGCCATCATCAGCGCCCAGCCAAAATCCGCTGTCGATTCATTGAGCACGTCGGGCGTGTTCGTGCCGAGCACGTTCGACGCGTTGAACGCGGTCATGTCGAAGTTGTTGTAGCCGACGGCCATGTTGGACACGACGCGCAAGCGCGGCGCCACGGCCAGCACGGACGAATCGACAAGCTCGCCCGCCGTCAGCGCGCCATCCTTGTCGGCGATCCGGCGCTTGAACTCGTCGGCGGGAAGCACGTCGCCGTCGTTCCAGTCGACCTCGAAATGCTGCTTGAGCCGCTCGATCACATCCGGAAAGATAGGACGCGCAACCAGTACCTTTTGCATTGCCATTCTCCGAGTATCAGGCCGCTGCGTATGCCTTTCGACGCACGCGCGGCATTAGAAGAAAATCCACGTCGTCGCGGCGAACAGCGGTATCAGCACGCTGCCCGACCACGCGAGATAGCCGAAAAAGCCTGGCATGCGCACGCCGCGCGATTCGGCGATCGCCTTGACCATGAAGTTGGGCGCGTTGCCGATGTAGCTGTTCGCGCCCATGAACACCGCGCCCGCCGAAATGGCTGCGAGGGTGGACGCGCCCGTGGTCATCAGCGTCTGCGCGTCGCCGCCCGCCAGGTTGAAGAACACGAGATACGTGGGCGCGTTGTCGAGAAACGACGATAGCAGGCCCGTCGCCCAGAAATACATGTCGTCGCGCGGCTGGCCGGCCGTGTCGTTGACGAGGTGCACGATACCGCCGAACGCGCCCGTCTCGCCCGCGCGCAACATCATGATGACGGGCGCAATGGTCACGAAGATGCCGGCGAAGAGTTTCGCGACCTCTTCGATGGGCGCCCAGTTGAATGCGTTGCCCTCGCGCGCGGCACGCGGCGTCATGGCGAGCGACAGCAGCGTCACCGCGATCAGCGCCGCGTCGCGCACGGCATTCTGCAACGCGACCTGCGTGCCCGCCACATCGAAAACGATACCGGGCTTCCAGATGCCGCTCATCAGCACCAGCGCGATGACGGCGGCGAGCAGCACGAAATTGATCTTGCCCGTCACGCCGACGCCGTGCGTATCCGGCGATGGATCGACAGCAAGAAGATCGCCATGCAGCCGGAAATAGTATGAGTCGAGCGCGAAGAACACGGCGAGCAGCACGGCGCAAACGAACAGCATCGGCAGCGCGAGGTGTGCCGTGGTCCAGAAGAAACCGACGCCATTCAGAAAGCCGAGAAACAGCGGCGGATCGCCGAGCGGCGTGAGCGACCCGCCCGCGTTCGCGACCAGAAAAATGAAGAACACGACGACATGCACGACGTGCTTGCGATTGTCGTTTGCGCGCAGGAGCGGCCGGATCAGCAGCATCGCCGCGCCCGTCGTGCCCATGACACTCGCCAGCGCTGTGCCGAGCGCGAGCAGCGCCGTATTCAAACGCGCAGAGCCGTGCAGGTTGCCCGTCACGCAGATGCCGCCCGCCACGACATACAGCGCCGCGAGCAACACGATAAAGGGCACGTACTCGTCGAGCAGTGCGTGAACCAACGTGCCGGACGCTGCCGATACGCCGAAAGCGAACGCGAACGGCAGGAGAAACGCGATCGACCAGCCAGCCGAAATCTTGCCGAAATGGTGATGCCAGAACTTTGGCGCAACGAGGGGAAACACGGCGATTGACAGAAGGATGCCCGCGAACGGCACGCCCCACCAAGCCGAAAGCGACGCGCCGTCAAGGCTCGCCGCCGATGCGGCAAGCGGCCAGCACGACAGCGCCGATACGAGTGCAAGCACGCCGGAACGCGACCACGTTCGCTGCCTCGTAACCGTGCCACGCGGTTGCGCTACGCGTTCCTGCAACGCCACGTCCTTACGCGCCACGCACGACGATCGCATGCACGCGATAAGGACCGTGCGCGCCCAGCACGATGGTTTGCTCGATGTCGCCCGTGCGCGAAGGCCCGGACACGAAATTGACGGCGCGTGGCAGCTCGCCGCGTTCGCTGCGGATCAGGTTGAACGCATCTTCGTGACCGGCAACGATCCGCGACGCGGGCACGACCGCGATGTGCGTCTCCGGCAGCAGACCCGCCGACGCGTAGGTCTGCGGGCCGGACAACAGCACCAGCGACCCTGTTTCGGCCGTCGCGCAGAATACGCCCGTGATGCCGACGCGGTCTTCGTCGCGTGGCTTGCGGAACTCGACTTCGATGCCGCTTGCGGCCCATGGCAAGCCTTCGAGTGTCTGCCATGCGATCGCCTGCGTCGGCAGGTTCAGTTCGGCGAGATAGCGTGAAGCGGCCGCGGGCGCATCGGCGAGCGATTCGACGATATCGACCGTGGTCGCCATCTTCTTCGCCTGCTCGATGAAATGCGCGACGAGATCGGCCGGCATGGGCGGACGCGGACCTTGAGGGCGGCTGGCGAGATACGCTTGCGCCGCCTCTCGCTCGGATGCGGCCGGCTCGGGCTCGCGCCCCTGCGCTGCGCGAATGCGCGCCAGGATGTTGCGGCGGGCGGTCGATGTATCCATGTGCAATGTCCTCGTGCCGGTGATCGTCTTGATCTTGCTGAATGCGTGCTGAAAGCGCTGCTGGATGGGCGTGCTGAATGCGCACATCGACCCGCGAATTATAACGGCCGCCCTCTTTACGAACACCCTGGCCGAACGGCATATGGCGGCGCCCAGGCAAGGCGCCGACAATGACCCTCAACAAACTCGCCCGAACGATGCGCGAGCAACGAACAGGGAATGCGCATTACTTGGCGGCTTCTTCTTCGACGGGCTGCTCGATGCCGAAAACCTGGCGCAGATACGCGAGATACGCCTTGTCCTCACACATGTTTTTGCCCGGCGAGTCGGACAGTTTCGCGACGGGCTGGCCGTTGCACTTGACCATCTTGATCACGATCTGCAGCGGGTTGTAGCCGAGGTCGTTGGTGAGATTCGTGCCGACGCCGAATGCGAGCTTGCAGCGGCCACGGAACCGTTCGTAAAGCTGCAGCACTTTCGGAATGTCGAGCGCGTCTGAAAACACCAGCACTTTCGTGCGCGGGTCGCAGCGGTTGGCCTCGTAGTGTGCAAGCAGGCGCTCGCCCCAGTCGAACGGGTCGCCGGAATCGTGGCGCGCGCCGTCGAAGAGCTTGCAGAAGTACATGTCGAAATCACGGAGGAACGCCTTCATGCCATACACGTCCGACAACGCAATACCAAGGTCGCCGCGATATTCCTTCGCCCACATCTCGAAGCCGTATATCTGCGAGTCGCGCAGACGCGGACCGAGCGCCTGGCACGCCTGCAGATATTCGTGCGCCATCGTGCCGAGCGGCGTAAGGCCATGCTTCATCGCGTAGAACACGTTGCTCGTGCCGGTGAACTGCTCGCGCAAGCCGTCCTTGAGCGTGAGAATCACCTCTTCGTGCCAGCGCCCGGAGAAGCGGCGGCGCGTGCCGTAGTCGGCGATCTTGCAGTCGGCGAACTCGGGGCGCGCGCCGAGCAGCTGGATCTTGTCGCGCAGGCGCTCGCGTCCTTCGCTGTAGTCGGGCTGCTGCTGCGTATTGCGGAAATACACTTCGTTGACGATCGCGAGCACGGGAATTTCGAAGAGGATCGTATGCAGCCACGGCCCCTTGATGTCGATTTCGATTTCACCATTGCCCTTCGGGGAAGGCGTGATCGCGATGTACTTCTCGCTCAGATGAAAGAGCGCGAGAAAGTCGATGAAATCGTTCTTGATGAAGCGCATCCGGCGCAGATAGTCGAGTTCGCCCTCGGTGAAGCGCAGGTCGCAGAGTTTGCGCACTTCGCTGCGAATCTCGTCGATGTACGGCACGAGGTTGACCTTCGGCGTGCGGCAACGGAACTTGTATTCGACGTTGGCCGCGGGGAAATGATGCAGCACGACCTGCATCATCGTGAACTTGTACAGGTCGGTATCGAGCAGCGAAGTAATGATCATGATCTTGCAAACCGGAACTGCATAAAAACGGAAGACGTCAGGTTTCGTGCGCCCTCGCCCTTCGCCCTCGCCCTTTTGTGTGCGCTGCAACCTGCGCCGGCCCCTTGGAGGGGATCTTGTGCGGCCCGTGCATCGACGCTGTCGCATGTTACCCGAATGCGCGCCCGCCGATGTTCCAGTGCTTCAGGCCCGGCAAGCCGCGGCGCACAGCGAATCCATCCCGCGCGAAAGCCGCCATAAACTAATCACCAAACGATATAAAACCGTCCCGGACGATGGCGTATGCACTACTTGACGTTACGTTACAATACCGCTTTTGGCGTTTCGCCATCTCCCCACTACCCAAAAGATATCGTTTGCAGGAGTTGCCTGAATGACTCACGTTGTGACCGAAAGCTGCATCAAGTGCCGCTATACCGACTGCGTCGATGTGTGCCCGGTGGACTGCTTTCGCGAAGGTCCCAACTTCCTCGCGATTGACCCGGACGAATGCATCGACTGCGCCGTGTGCGTTGCAGAATGCCCCGTGAACGCCATTTACGCCGAAGAAGACGTACCTGGCGACCAGCAGCACTTCACCGAGCTGAACGCCGAGCTCGCCAAGACATGGCCGAGCATCACGAAGACCAAGTCGCCGCTGCCCGAAGCGGACGAATTCAAGGACGTCAAGGAAAAGCTCGCGCTGCTCGAGCGCTGATCGGCCTGGACGCTGCAGACCTGCCACCCCGTTTCGAATCGTTCGAATTAAATTGAGATGAACCCGGGGTATTGACAGGTTCTGCATCACCTTCTACAATTTCGCTTCTCTGCTGTTGTTGTTCCCCGATAGCTCAGTCGGTAGAGCGCCGGACTGTTAATCCGTAGGTCCCTGGTTCGAGCCCAGGTCGGGGAGCCAAAATTTCGAAGGCCCGCATTCGTGCGGGCCTTTTCTTTTTCTGTGCTGCGCTTTGCTTAAGCGCCGCTTTCGTGCGCACGCCTGCTGCGAAAGCCGGCGTGCGCGACCAGGTTACGATGATGTCCTCACTCGCAGCCGGTCTTGCAGCCCGTCTTGCAGCCGGCCTGCTGCCCGCTTAATCGCTCAACCTTCCCTTCACGTGATGAAAACCGACATGCCCCGCGCGCGCATCGAGCGCGCTGCCCGCCTTCTCGCCGCCTGCGCTGCATTCCTCTGCGCGCCGATCACACATGCCGAGGAAGTCGCGAGCGTCAACACGAACTTTCATCTCACCGGCTCGGACCGCGTGGTCGTCGAGGCATACGATGATCCCGCTGTGCAGGGCGTCACCTGCTATGTGTCGCGGGCGCGCACGGGCGGCATCAAGGGCACGCTCGGCATCGCGGAAGACCCGACGGAAGCGTCGATCGCATGCCGTCAGGTCGGGCCCGTGAAGATTCCGGACCCGCTGCGCCAGCAGGCCGACGTGTTCACCGAACGCATGTCGCTGATCTTCAAGACGCTGCACGTGGTGCGCGTCGTCGACTCCAAACGCAACACGCTCGTCTATCTGACGTACAGCGACCGCGTCGCCACGGGCAGCGCGAAAAACAGCGTCACGGCCGTGCCGATGCCCGCCGGCACGACGATTCCCGTGCGCTAAAACGAAGGCGCAGCGCGCGAGGCGCGGTAAACTGACAGGTCCACCGGACACCGACCATGACCTCGACGCGCTTTCGCGACAACGCCCGCTACTGGCGCACGCCCCTTCTGCCCGGCGCGGACCTGCTCACGGCCGAATATCACGATCACGAGTTCACGCCGCACTGGCACGACGCGTACACGATCCCCGTCATCGAGGCGGGCGCGGAAACGTATCGCTATCAGGGCGCGCGTCACGTCGCCGAAGCGGGCAGCGTGCCCATCATCAATCCTGGCGAACTGCACACGGGCTCGCGGGCGATGGACGAAGGCTGGCGTTATCGCGTGCTGTACGCGCCCGTCGCGTACATCCACGCGCTCGCCGAAGAGATTGCCGGCCGCGCGCAGCCGCTGCCGTGGTTCGATGCCGACGTGATCCGCGATGCCGATCTCGCCGTGCGGCTTGCTCACGCGCATCGGTTGCTGGAGGCGAACGACGATCCCCTTGGCGCCGAAACGGCGATGCTCGACGCGCTGTCGACTCTGCTCGTGCGCTACGGCCGCACTCGCGCTCACCACGCGCCGCTTGCCGCCGACGACCAGCGCGTCGTCACGATGAAGGAGCAGCTGACGGACGATCTCGCCGCGCCGTTGAAGCTCGCGGATCTCGCCGACGCCGTCGGCCTGTCGCCGTTTCACGCCGCGCGGCTCTTTAACCGTGCGACGGGACTGCCGCCGCATGCCTGGCGCAACCAGGTTCGCCTGCAGCGCTCGCTTGCGCCGCTGCGGGCGGGCGCGTCGGTGGCGGATGTCGCGGCAGCCAGCGGCTTCACCGACCAAAGCCATTTCACGCGGCATTTCCGGCGCATGTTCGGCGTGCCGCCCGGGCGCTGGCAGTCGTCCTGAGCAGGCAATCTGCTGCGCGGCGGCTTGCGCGGCATTGAACGCCGCGCGATGCATCGGCGTGCCTGCCAGGCTCGCCACTAACGCCTTCCAGCACCTTCCGGCGCTTTCCGACCACCTTCCACCACTTCGATCCGCGCTTCGAGACCCGTCATGCGCAAGAACGTACAAGCCGACGCGCCGCTCGCCCGGCTATCCTCGGCCGTATCGAGGAGGAAAGATTGAATCACGCTGCACAACCCGTTCACCGCCTGAAGGAATTCATGGCCGGCGCGCGCGACACGATCCCGATGATCATCGGCGCGTCGCCGTTTGGCATCATTTACGGCACGCTCGTCGCATCCGGTCCGTTGCATCTGTGGCACGGCCAGTTCATGTCGCTGGTCGTGTTCGCCGGCTCGGCGCAGTTCATCGCGCTCGGTCTGATCGCGGGCCACGCGAGCTACGCGGTCGTGTGGGCGACGACGCTCGTCGTCAACGCCCGTCACATGCTCTACAGCGCGACGCTCGCGCCATACGTGTCGCACCTGCCGTCGCGCTGGCGCTGGGCGCTCGGCGGCCTGCTCACCGACGAAGTCTTCGCTGTCGCGTGGGCGCATTACCGGCTGCACCCGCCCGGCTCGGTCGGACCGTACTACTTCCTCGGCTCGGGCCTCGCGATGTACGCCAACTGGCAGATCTGGACGCTCATCGGCCTGCTGTTCGGCGCGGCGTTTCCCGGCCTGCAGTCGCTCGGGCTCGATTTCGCGATGGTCGCGACGTTCATCGCGATCGTCGTGCCGCAGCTCGTCGCCGTGCGCTACCTGGCGGCGGCCACCACGGCGGGCGCGCTCGCGTTCTTCTGGCAAGACTGGCCGTACAAGCTCGGACTGCTGGGCGCCGTGTTCGCGGGCGTGAGCGTCGGCGTGCTGCTGTCGCTGCCCGCGTTCCAGCGCACCCGCACGGCGGAGGCTTCGCAATGAACTACGTACTGCTGATCCTCGGGATGGCCGTCATCACCTGGCTGATCCGCACCGCCGTGTTCGTGCTCGGCGATCGCATCGTGTTTCCGCCGCTCGTGCGCACCGCGCTCGGCTTCGTGCCCGTCACCGTGCTGACGGCGATCATCGTACCGATGGCCGTGTCGCCGCACGGCACGCAGGCGGAACTCACCTGGCGCAATCCGCAGCTCGTCGGCGCGCTCGCGGCTATCGCCGTCAGCGCGCTGACTCGGCGGCCTCTCCTGACCATCGCGGTTGGGCTGACGGTTTTCTTCGTCTGTCAAGGCGTCGTTCTCAAGTAGTCGGTTCGGGGCGTCACGCCGACGTCCGAAGTCGCGCCCGCGCGCCCGAAAGCGGCGCACGGCGGTCGGCCCGCGCGTTCTCCGCCTCCCCGCGTTCTCCGCGTTCTCCGCGTTCTCCGCGTTCTCCGCACTCTCCGCACTCTCCGCACTCTCCGCACGCTCCGCACGCTCCGCACGCTCCACGTCCTCCGTCTTCCCGCTCCCCGCCCTCCCGCCTTCCCGCCCTCCCGCCTTCCCGCCTTCCCGCGCTCTGCGCCTTCCCGCCTTCCCCACTTTCCTCACCTTCCCCGCGCGCTCCGACGCCACGCGCCGTCGCACGGGCGCCTCGCGCGCCGCCCGCCTGCGCGGGGCGGCGCCCTCAAGTTCCCTTTCAATGCGCCGATAAACACTCGTGGTCCGTGAACCAGGCAGCGTCTTCGGACGCCGCGCCTGCAAGCCGGACAGAACCCCGCCGACACCGGCGCCGGGAGTGCACGCGCGCGCACGCAGGCGCGCGGCACCGGGCGAAAGCCCCCGGCGAAGCGGCGCGGTCGACGAAACGGGATAAGACATGGGTCAAATAACCCTCAACATCAAGGACGAAACGCTCGCCTCCTTGCGAAAGGACTTCGACGCATTCGTGCGGGTCTCGCTGAAGCTGGACCCGCAGTTCGCGACGCCGTCGTTCGAGGATTTTCTGCGCGCGAAGCTCCTCGACAACATGGTGCCGCTGACCGAGCACGCCGTGCAGCGGATGCTGCAGGGCGGACAGTACGCATGGGCGAAGCGCACGCTGGACAAGGAGTTTCCGGACGTCGTCGCGATCCTGATGAAGCAGGCCAACGAGTTCGGCTTCGGCTTTGCTGCGCGCTCCGAGTGGACGCCGGAAGAACTCGCGAAGCAAAGCCGCGAATGGGCAGCCGCGATCGTCAAGGAAGCGGAAGGCGCGCCGTCGCTGGTCGACCCGCTGGCGGCGCAGATCAAGTCGGCGGCGCAGGATATCCAGGCGCTCGAGGAAGTGATGCAAACGCCCGCGTGGCGTCTGGCCGAATCGCTGCGTCAACGGGTGTACGAGGCGAAGGTGGCGTGCGAGACGAGCGTCGGCAGCGCGGCGCGCGAAAAGCTCGGCGAACTGCGCGGCCTGCTGCGTCTGGGCATCTCGCATGGCTCGTTCCAGAAGCAGGAAGCCCAGCAGATCATGGAATATCTGCGCCTGTTGAAGCCGGAGATTTTCGTCGAGGAGCCGTACGACGTGTTCACGCGCCTGGCCGCCTGGCTGCGCAACTTCTTCATGCCGCCGCCCAGGCCGCAACAGCACCCGCAGCAGCGGCAATCGCGCTAGTCCGCGCGGGCGTCGCCACGGACGGCGGCGCCTAACGCGCGGCACTTTCCCTCAGACTTCGCCCGATCGCGGCAAGCTCAGTCCCACATCTTTCTGAGCCTGGCCGCGATTTCTACTTTGGCGTGCGCGGCGGCGGCCAGCCCGGCTGCCGTCGGCGCCGCGACGACGGGCGCGGGCGGCCAGGCATGCGAATCGAACAGCGGCAGCAGATGCGGCGGGATGAAGCGCGTGCGCGACGCCCACACATGGCGGTCGCCGAGCTGCGTCTGGTTGTGCACGTAGAAGCGCTGCGGCATCACGATATGCAGCTCCTCCTTCGCGCGCGTCATCGCGACGTAGAGCAGGCGCCGCTCCTCGTCGATTTCCGCTTCGCTGCCCGTGCCCAGGTCGGATGGGATGCAGCCGTCGACACCATTGAGCACGAACACGTTGCGCCATTCCTGTCCCTTCGCCGAATGGATCGTCGACAGGATCAGGTAGTCCTCGTCGATCAGCGGGACACCGGATTCGTCGCTGGTGGCGTCGGGGGGATCGAGCGTCAGCTCCGTCAGGAAGCGCTCGCGCGACGCGTAGGTGCCCGCGATGCTCTCCATCTGCACGAGATCGGCTTGGCGGATCACCGCGTCCTCGTGATTGCGCTCGAGATGCGGCTCGTACCAGCGACGCACCATCTCGAACTCGGCGGGCCAAGGCGTCTGACGCCCGCATACGGACGACATCAGCGCAACGAACGGATGCCAGTCTTCGAGCGCGCGCGCCGGCGGCGCGAACGCGGCGAGCGCGCCTGCCGTGCAGTTCGACGCGGCGTGCTCGGCCTCCCGCGCGCTGCCGCCCGATCCTTCGGCACTGGTGCGCGCGGCGATATCGTCGAGCACGCGCGCGGCCGTCGCGGGCCCGACGCCCGGCAGCAGTTGCACGACGCGAAAACCCGCGACGCGGTCGCGCGGGTTCTCCCCCCAGCGAAGCACGGCGAGCACGTCCTTCACGTGGACGGAATCGAGAAACTTCAGGCCGCCGAACTTCACGAACGGGATGTTGCGGCGCGTCAGCTCGATCTCGAGCGTCGCGCTGTGATGCGCGGCGCGAAACAGCACCGCTTGTGATTTCAGCTTCATCCCGGCCTCGCGCGCGGCCAGCACCTGCTCGACGATGTAGCGCGCCTGATCGGCGTCGTCGGCCACCGTCACGAGATGCGGGCGCTGCGCCGATGCCCTGTCGGTCCACAGGTTCTTGGTATAGCGCTCCGCCGCCAGGTCGATCACGGCGTTCGACGCTTCGAGAATGGGCTGCGTGGAGCGGTAGTTCTGTTCGAGCGTGACCTGCTTCGCGGGTGGATCGAAGTGGGCGGGAAAGTCGAGAATATTGCGCACCGTCGCGCCGCGAAACGAATAAATGGACTGCGCGTCGTCGCCGACTACCGTGAGGCCGCGTCCGTCGGGCTTCAACGCGAGCAGGATCGAAGCCTGCAGCCGGTTGGTGTCCTGATATTCGTCTACGAGCACGTGGTCGAAGCGGCCCGACAGATCGGCGGCAATCGCGGGCTCGGCGGCCATGTGCGACCAGTACAGGAGCAAGTCGTCATAGTCGAGCACGCTCTGCTTCTGCTTCGCGTCGACATACGCGGCGAACAGCGCGCGCAGATCGGCTTCCCATTCGCGGCACCACGGAAACGCGCCGTCGAGCACCTCCGCCAGCGACGCGCCCGTGTTCACGACGCGCGAATAGATCGAAAAGCACGCCGTCTTCGACGGGAAGCGCTTTTCCTTCGCGGAAAGGCCGAGTTCGTGGCGCACGAGATTCATCAGATCGGCGGAATCTTCGCGGTCGTTGATCGTGAAGGTGGGCGCGAGACCGATCAGGTCGGCGTATTCGCGCAACAGCCGCGCGCCGACGCTATGAAACGTGCCCGACCACGTGAGCCCTTGCGCAAGCGCCGCGCGCGAGCCGAGCGCCGCCCCTGCGATGCGCGTGACGCGCCGGGTCATTTCGAGCGCGGCGCGGCGCGAAAACGTCAGCAGCAGAATGCGGTGCGGATCGACCCCGTTGACGACCAGATTTGCGACGCGATGCGCGAGCGTGTTCGTCTTGCCGGAACCCGCGCCCGCGATGACCAGCAATGCGCCGGGCGGACGGGTGAGGTCGTTTGCGCCATATTCGACCGCTTCGCGCTGCGCGGCATTGAGCTTCGCGAGCCAATCGGCGGCGGCTGGCGGAGCAGGCGCATCCGTCGCGGCAGACGGCGGGGAAGACGGGGAATCGGCGACGGAAAGCACGATCGGCGGGTCGAAGAGTGAAGGCGACGCATACTGTATATCCATACAACCCGCGACGACAAGCGCCCCATTTTTCGGCGCGCATGAACGCCCATGAAGAGGCTCACGCGAGACGTCACGCGCTACGCAGCGCGCAAAAAAGCCCGGCTCATCACCGGGCTTTTGTGTCACACGGCGCGGCACCGTCTTTCAGGCCGCGCGATGAACACTTACTGCGACTTCGCGTCCTTCACCTTGGCTTCGGCGTTCGCCTTGTCGGCATCGGCCTGCGCCTCGGTCTTCTTTTTGTCGGCCTTGGCCTGTGCGACGTCCGCCTTCTTGTTGGCCTTCGCCTGCTCCTTCGCGGCCTTGCTGTCGGCGTGCGTCATGGGCTCCGTGGCCGGGTCATGCGTCTGGGCGACTGCGAGTGTCGTCATGCTGCCCGCGATCAGGCCAGCGCACAGCATGCCCAGCGTCCTGTTGATGGTGTTGTTGGTGTTCATGTTGTCCTCCCTGTTATCCGATGTTGATGAGCGTCGGATGCTTCCATGCGATTGCGATTGGTGTGCGACCTGCGATTGCGCGCGTCAGTTGTGCGCTTCGCCCGATGCCGCCGCGCCCGTCGGCTGGCCCTGCATGTCGGCCTTCAGCTCGTTCGACGCAGCCGCCTTGTCGGCCTGCCGGTTCACCTTGGCGCCGCGGACCTGCTCGTTGTAGGTGTCCTTCGCCGCCTTTTGCTGCTCCTTCAACTGCTCCTTCGACATCTTCTTTTGCGCGCGATATTCCGCGTTCGCCTTTGCGTCGGCGTTGCGCTTCTGCACGAGCGGGTCCGTCGAGCCGGACGCGGTCAGGTTCTGCGGCGCGGGTGCAGGCATCTGGACGCCTTGCGCGGCGGGCGCCTGCGCAGGAGCCTGGCTCTGAACCTGGGTCTGAACCTGAGCTTGGGCGGACGTGTCCGCGGCAGGCTGTGCGCTCGTCTGGGCAAATGCGGCCGTCGACGCAACCGCAGTCAGGGCACTACCGATCAGGAGCTTACGAAGCTGGGTCATGGCAATCCTCTCTGAAGTTTGTCGGTGTCGGCGCGCGGACGGGGCGGCTGTTGTCGACCCTCGCCGGGCGCGACGCACCTCGTTCACGCTGCCCGCCTGCCGCAATCACGCAGCAGGCTATTCCACAGACCGGGCATTTGAGAGTGGAGTTCGCCACGAAAGCCGACTGTTACTCACCGTTTCATTTCCTGACAACTGAATAACATCTGCTTGCAAATGGCAGCTGGGTTGCCGCGCGAGCCGCATTTCCGCGCTTGACGGCGGCGCGATGGCTTATCATTCGAGTCGCTTTTCACGACCGCCGACGCATGCGTCGATTTGCAACTGCCATGCCCAATCTCGATTTCACCCTGACCGGCGATTACGTCGAACTCCACAATCTGCTGAAGATCACGGGCCTCGCCGACAGCGGCGGCTCGGCGAAAGTCATCGTCGCTTCGGGCGCCGTCACCGTCGACGGCCAGGTCGAAACGCGCAAAACGTGCAAAATCCGCGCGGGACAAGTCGTGCTGCTCGGCGACACGCGCATCGCCGTCCACGAGTCGCCCAGCTGACGGACGCGCGCCTTCGCTGCTCGCCCGAAATACGTCCTGCATCGGGCTCGACGCGCGGCATGCCTAATCCCGCACCAAAAATGTGCCTGTTGATCGACAGCGCCGCTTTCCCGCAATAAGCTGTCCGCTTGGACAGAAAAAATCACGGCGCGCGCCCGCCATGCCCGCGCATGTCGCCCCTTTGCGCCCCGAGCGCTTCGAACAATGAATCCGACCGGAATGTCCCGCACGTTGAGCGGGCCGCCCACGCTTTCGCGCCACGCCGCCGATACCGCGCGTCTCGCCGCCCCGCTCGCTATCGCGCAGCTGTCGCAAATGGCCATGAGCGTCACCGACACCGTGCTGCTCGGCTCGCTCGGCCCCGACGCGCTTGCCGCGGGCGGGCTCGGCGCGAACCTGTTTTTCGTCGTCGTGACGCTGCTGCAAGGCGTGCTGACGTCCGTCAGCGTGAGCGTGTCGCATGCGCGCGGCGCACAGGCCGAGCATCGCGTGCCGCACATCTACTGGACGGGCTTCGTGCTGTCGCTGCTGCTGTCGGTGCCGGCTTTCGTGCTGCTGTCGTTCGCGGCGCCCATCCTGACCACCTTCGGCGAGCCGGCGCTGCTCGCGCACAACGTCGGCGAGTACTGCGCCGTGTTGCGCTGGGCAGCGCCCGGCAGCCTGATCGGCATCGGGCTGATGCGCTCGTTCCTGCCCGCGATCGGCGCGGCGCGGCGGCTACTGTGGGTGTCGATCGGCGGCGTGTTCGTCAATGCGTTTCTGAATTACGGGCTGATTCACGGCGCGTATGGCTTGCCCAGGCTGGGCTTTCTCGGCTCCGCGGGCGCGACGACGTTCACCGTCTGGCTCACGGCGCTCACGCTGATGGCGCTGCTGCACCTGCGGCCGCGCTTTCGGCACTTCGTGACGGCCACCCGCCCCGACGTGCCGCTGATGGGCGAGCTGTTCGGCATCGGCTGGCCGGTGGCGATCACATATGGCGTCGAATCCACGCTGTTTCTCGCGACGGGGCTGATGGTCGGCCTGCTCGGCGAGTCGCAGCTGGCGGCACATCAGATCGCGCTGAACGTCGCGTCGGTGGCGTTCATGGTGCCGCTCGCGATCGGCCAGGCGGCGAACGTGCGCGTCGGTTTCTGGTCGGGCGCCGGACAGCCGCTGGCCGCGCGCCATGCGGGCTTCGTCGCGCTTGGCCTGGGCGTCGCGTTCATGAGCCTGTCGGGGCTGCTGCTGATCGCCGCGCCGCGCTTCATCGTCGGGTTGTATCTGCATCTCGATGATCCCGCCAACGCGCCAACTGTCGCGCTCGCCAGTTCGCTGCTGGGCGTGGCCGCGATTTTTCAGATCGTCGACGGCATGCAGACGGTCGGCTCGGGTTGCCTGCGCGGATTGAAGGACACGCGGGTGCCGATGATCGCCGCCGCGTTCGGGTATTGGGGTATCGGCTTTCCGACGGGCTATACGCTCGCGTTTCATTTCGGGCTGGGCGCGCGCGGACTGTGGTGGGGACTGGCAGCGGGGCTCGCCAGCGTCGCGCTGTTGATGACGCTGCGCTTTCACAAGAAGAGCAGCTGAGCTGATTTTTTGCACGCGCGCGCGGCATCGGCCAGCGTTGGCATTGCGCGGGCGGCAACGCCGCGCATCCGCCTCGCCGCTTCACGGTTCGCTCTTGGTCCTTCCCGGCAATATACGGCAATACACAGCAATACCCGGCCATACCCGGCCATACCGCCTCACGTTCAGGCACGCTCGTTGCAGTAACGAAGGCGGGGCTCTTCGGCCCACCTCGATGTTTGTCCGTAGAATGTCCCCCGTCGATAGACGGCGCGCCATGTGGGAGAGCCGCGCCGCTCAATTGGAGGAACAAGCGTGTCGGCCCATAACACGAACGACGCCACCGCATCGCAGCATCCGCAACAGTCATGCAGCATCCGCATTGAGCGCAACGCGCCGCGCCTGCTGTTCGCGCGCGCGTTCGCGCTCATCGTGTCGGCGGTGCTGCTCGCGGGCTGTGCGGCGCGCCCGCCCGCCACCGCGTTCGAGCGCCCCGTCACGCACGCGCTGCCCGCGACCGACACCAACCCGCTCGCCTCGGCCCTCGCCGCGCCGGAACGCGCGCATCCCGGCCAATCGGGCTTTCGCGTGCTGTCGGACGGAGCGCAGGCGCTGCAGATGCGCATCGCGCTCGCGCGCTCGGCGACGAAAACGCTCGACATGCAGTACTACATCGCCGAGGAAGACACGACAGGCAAGCTGCTGCTCGCCGCCGCGCTCTACGCCGCGGACCACGGCGTGCGCGTGCGGATGCTGGTCGACGACCTGAACTTCAAGGACATCGACCGCGTGATGGCCGCGCTGAACTCGCACGACAAGATCGAGATCCGCGTGTTCAACCCGTTCGGCAGCGAGCCGACCAGCTTCTACCAGCGCAGCGAGAACTTCTTCACGCAGATCGGCGCGTTCACGCGGCGCATGCATAACAAGGCGATGATCGCGGACAACCAGATTGCGATCGTCGGCGGACGCAATCTCGGCGACGAATATTTCAGCGCGAGCCCGACGCTGCAGTTTCGCGACATCGACGTGCTCGCCGCCGGCCCGATCACGTCCGATATTTCGGCGAGCTTCGATGCATACTGGAACGACAGCAACGCCTACCCGCTGCGCGCGCTGAACCAGCAGAAGTTCGATCCGCATGAACTCGACGTCATGCGCGACGAGTTGCGCGCGCACTGGCGCAAGAACGCGGACCCGTACAACGCGAAGCCGCTGAACGCGACGCCGCTGGCGGCGCAGATCGCCAGGGATGACCTGGGGCTCGTGTGGGCGAACGCGGAGTTCAAGGTCGATTCGCCCGAAAAAATGAAGGTGCCCCCCGACCAGTACAAGAGCCCGCCGATGCAGCGCCTCATCGAACTGATGCACGACGCGCAGCGCGAATTCCTGATCACGTCGCCTTACTTCGTGCCGCACCAGGCGGGCGTCGACGCGCTCGGCGCGCTGGTGCAGCGCGGCGTCGCCGTCAAGGTGCTGACCAACTCCCTCTCCGCGACGGACGCCGTCGCCGTGCAGGCGGGCTACAGCCCGTATCGCGTGCCGCTGCTGCAAAAGGGCGTGCAGCTGTACGAGTTCAAGCCCACGCCGGGCGACCTGCCGCCGACGGGCGGCCTGTTCGGCTCGCGCTCGAAAGCGAGCCTGCATGCGAAAACCTACGTGATCGACCGCAGCACGCTCGTGATCGGCTCGATGAATCTCGATCCGCGCTCGGCACATCTGAACACGGAACTCGCGCTCGTGATCCACAGCCCGCCCCTCGCCGACGAGGTGGCGCAACTGTTCGACAAGGCGACGTCGCCGCAAGTCAGCTATCGCGTGACGCTCGCGACGCCGGCGCAGCTCGCCGTGCTGAGAAACTCCGCCACGCCGCAGGCAAAGCTCGTCTGGACCGACGAGGAAAACGGCCTGATCCGCCAATACAACCTCGATCCCGGCGCGGGCTTTTACCGCAACGCGCTGACGGGTCTATTCTTGTTGCTGCCTGTCGACGAACAGCTGTGAGGCGCGCTGCGCCACCGTATCCGGAAGTCTTCCGATCACCCAGTCAAGCGGAGCTACAACATGACCGAAGATGTACGCATGGAACGCGATACGTTCGGCGAAATCGCCGTCCCGAACGAGAAACTGTGGGGCGCGCAAACGCAGCGTTCGCTGCAGAACTTCAAGATCTCGACGGAAAAGCAGTCGCCTGAACTCATCACGGCGCTCGCGATCGTCAAGCGCGCCGCCGCCGAAGTGAACCTCGGCCTCGGCGTGCTCGATGCGACCAAGGCCAAGGCGATCATGGCCGCCGCCGACGAGATCATCGAAGGCAAGCATCCCGACGAGTTTCCGCTCGCCGTCTGGCAGACGGGTTCCGGCACGCAGACCAACATGAACCTCAACGAGGTGATCGCGAACCGCGCGAGCGAGCTGATGGGCGGCCAACGCGGCGAAGCGCGCCTCGTGCATCCGAACGACGACGTCAATCGCGGCCAGTCGTCGAACGACGTGTTTCCGACCGCGATGCACGTCGCGGCGGCCGTCGGTATCGTCAAGCATCTGCTGCCCGCGCTGAAGGCGCTGCGCGATACGCTCGACAAAAAATCGAAAGACTTCGCCGACATCGTGAAGATCGGCCGCACGCACCTGCAGGACGCCACGCCGCTCACGCTCGGCCAGGAATTCTCCGGCTACGTCGCGCAGCTCGATCAGAACGCGAAGCACATCGAGTCGTCGCTCCCGCATCTTTACCAGCTTGCGCAGGGCGGCACGGCCGTCGGCACGGGCCTGAACGCGCATCCGAAGTTCGCCGCCGAAGTGGCCGCCGCGATCGGCCGTCTGACGGGCCTGCCGTTCGAAACGGCGCCGAACAAGTTCGAAGTGATGGCAGCCGCCGACGCGCTGGTGTTCGCGCATGGCGCGCTGAAGACGCTCGCCGCGAGCATGATGAAGATCGCCAACGACATCCGCTGGCTGGCGAGCGGGCCGCGCTGCGGTCTGGGCGAGCTGTCGATTCCCGAAAACGAGCCGGGCAGCTCGATCATGCCGGGCAAGGTCAATCCGACGCAATCGGAAGCCGTGACGATGCTGTGCTGCCAGGTGTTCGGCAACGACGTCGCCGTCAATGTGGGCGGCGCGAGCGGCAACTTCGAACTGAACGTGTTCCGGCCGATGATCGCGCACAACGTGCTGCAGTCCGTCCGGCTGCTCGCCGACGGCATGCATAGCTTTAACGACAACTGCGCGGTCGGCATCGAGCCGAATCGCGAGCGCATCGATCAGTTGCTGAACGAATCGTTGATGCTGGTGACGGCGCTCAATCCGCACATCGGCTACGACAAGGCCGCGCAGATCGCCAAGAAGGCGCACAAGGAGCACACCACGCTGAAGGCCGCGGCGCTGGCGCTCGGCTATGTGACGGAACAGCAGTTCGACGAATGGGTGCGGCCGCACGACATGGTCGGCAACCCGAAGGGCTAAGCCTTCGTGCAATACGCGAGGCGTAGCGCGCCTCGCGGACAATCGCGTCACACCTTGCCCTTCGCCACCTCGTCCGGCTTCAGGTCGACGATGGCGTCGAGCGCATCCTTCACGTCCATCGCGTACTTCGCCAGACGCTGCTGCTCTTCCGTCTGCGGCACGAACGACGGCACGGGCACGGGACTGCCGTTCTCGTTGACGGCCACCATCACGACGAGACAATCGGTGGTTTGCAGCAGCTCGCCGCCCTTCGGATCGCCCGCGTGCACGGACACGTGAATGTGCATGCTGGTGCGCCCCGTCGCGACGACGCGCGCGCGCAACTCGACCAGATTGCCGACGTGAATCGGCCGGCGAAAGCGGATGTTGCCGACGCTCACCGTCACGCAGTAGCGGCCGGACCACACGGCCGAACACGCGTACGCGGTCTCGTCGATCCATTTCATCAGGGCGCCGCCGTGCACCTTGCCGCCGAAGTTGACCGAGGTCGGCTCGGCGAGAAAGCGGAACGTGGTTTCTGAACGATCCAGCGGCGCGGCGATTGGCGTGCTCATCATGACTCCGGCGAAACAATCGAAAGGAGCCGATTATACGAGCGCATTAATGCAGCCGCTGCGCTTGTCGCGGCTCGCGCGCGGGTTCGCGCTGCCACAAGCGCGCGGCGACGGCGCGCACGCATC
>BBSL01000375.1 GCA_001319865.1 Burkholderia sp. E7m39
GCAGCGCCGACGCGAAGCGCTCGCGGTAATCGAGCGGCAGCACGCCGAAACCGCGCATGAAGGCGCGCCGCAAGTTCTGCTCGCTGCCAAAACCGCAATCGAGCGCGATCCGTTTCAACGGCCGGCGCGATTCTGCAAGCGCGCGCGATGCCGCCTCCAGCCGCATCGCCGACACGGTCTTGGCGGGCGTGCGCCCGACTTCGTCGACATAACGGCGCGCGAACGTGCGCGGGCTCATGCGCGCCTCTTCGGCGAGCCGCTCGACGGACAGGTCGCCGCTCAGGTTCGACGCCATCCAGCCGTGCAGTCCGTCGAACGCGCCGCCCGCCGACGCCTGCGCAGCCAGCGCCGCGCTGTATTGCGACTGCCCGCCCGGCCGCTTGACGAACACCACCAGCCGCCGCGCGACCTGCATCGCGACAGGATGGCCGAAATCCTCCTGGATCAGCGCGAGCGCGAGGTCGATGCCCGCCGTCACGCCCGCCGACGTCCAGATGGCGCGCTCGTCGCCGTTTGCATCGGCGCCCGGCAGCGGCTCGCGGATGAAGATCGGCTCGGCGTCGACGGTGACGCGCGGAAAGCGCTCGGCAAGATGGCCGGCGTCGCGCCAGTGCGTCGTCGCGCGGCGGCCGTCGAGCACGCCCGCTTCGGCCAGGTAGAACGCGCCCGTGCACACGGAGCAGACTCGCCGCACCTGCGGCGCGCGCCGCGCGATCCAGTCGATCAGCGCCGGCTGCAGCGTGCGGCTGCCGTCCACGGGGACNCCCGGCACGATCAGCGTATCGATCGGCTGGTCGTCGAGCGTGTCCAGACGCTGCGTGAGAACGGGCAAGCCGGGAAAGGTGTCGAGCGCGCCGCCGCCGATCGACGCGACCGTCGTCCGGTAAGCGACGGGCTCGCGGGTGTCCGGCGCCACGCGGCGCGCGTCGCGCAACGTCAGCTCGGCGCGGTGAAAGGCCTCGAGCGGCCCGCACGCGTCGAGCAGCACGAGTTCGGGCGCGACCGCGAACACGATGTGCCGAACCTGCGGCCTCGGGCCGTCATGGTCCGGAAGACGGGTTTCGCCGGAAGTCGGGTGCATGGGTTTTCCTTGTTCGATGCAGGCACACACTCACATGCCCGACGCCGCGGCGGCCGGTCGGCGCGACCAGCCGAACGCGAGCGTCGCCACAGCAGCAAGCGCGAGAAACGGAAAATCGCCGCGTTGACGGCCGTCCAGCCGAAGTGCGCGAGCATCTGCCCGGCGCACAGCGAACCGAGCGCAGAGAACGCGAAGGTGGTGAATTCGCTCGTCGCCTGCGTCTTGGCGCGCTCCGATGCGCGATACGACTGCGCAAGCAGCGTCGTGCCGCCGACGAACATCAGGTTCCAACCCACGCCCAGGCACGCGAGCGCCGCGTAGAAATGCGCGAGGTCGGTCGAGCGCAGCGCGAGCACGCCGCACAGCGCGGACAGCACGATGCCCGCGCCGATCACGCGCAGCACGCCGAAGCGCGCGATCAGCCGCGCCGAGAAAAACGACGGCGCGAACATGCCGACGAGATGCCACTGGATGATCTGCGCGCCGTCGCCGATCGAATGCCCGCAGGCGACGGCGGCGATCGGCGTCGCCGTCATCACGAACATCATCACCGCGTAGCCGAGCGCGTTGTTGGCGAGCGCCGCGATGAAGATCGGCTGCCGGACGATCGCTCGCCAGGGGCGCGCCGGTTCGGTTTGCGCGGCGGCGTCTGAGTGCAGTGTGGCATCGCGATACAGCCCGGCGAGCAGCGCCATCGACAGCAGCCCGAGGCCCGTCACGAGCGCGTACGAACCGGCGAACGCGACGGGCGCGAGCCAGTCCTTGCTCCACGCGGCAAGCGCCGGGCCGAGCACGGCCGCGATCACGCCGCCCGTGAGCACCGTCGAAATCGCGCGGCTTTTCGCGTCCGCCGCGACGGCGTCGGCGGCGGCGAGACGGTAGTACTGCGCGAACGCCTGGAACACGCCGACGGTGGCCGTGCCCGCGCAGAACGCCCAGAAACTGTGATGGAAGATCGCGTACACGGAGATCGCGCCGCCCGCCGCGCCGATGCCCGCGCCGAGCAGAAAGCCCGCGCGCCGCCCGATGCGCGCCATCAGGAACGACGCGAACACGGTCGTCAGCGCGGCGGCCACGGTGATCAGCGAAAACGGCAGTGTGGCGAACGACTTGTCGGCGGCGAGCGTGTAGCCGACAAGACCCGTCAGCGTCAGGTCGATCGATACGGACGACGTGTACAGCGCCTGGCACAACGCGAGCACGCGCGCGGCGCGGCGGCCGTCCGGGTCGGCGCGGTTACACGGAGCGCTGCTGACAGCGGAAGCGGAAGACGACGGCATCGGTGGCCTCGGGGCGTGGGTGACGATTCCGGCATCGTCACATCGTTTGCGTTGGCAGAGAGGTCAATGATGCATCAATTTCTGCCAGACGTACCTGCCCGGTGTGCGCCAGCGAGGCACCGCGCGCGTTGCGTCAGTTGTGGACGGTGACGCCTTCGTCGAAGGTGCCGTACATCGTGATGCTGCCCGAACCGGCCGACGACGAGCCCGAGCCGCCTTGCGCGCAAGCGCTACAAAGGACGGCGGCAATGACCACGGTAAACAGGATTTTCATGACTGCTTTATGCGCTGGAAACGCGCTGGAAACGGTGAAAGGCGTTTTCGATTCTAGCCTGGCCGCTCTCGCCGGCGCAGTTCGCCACGGGCGTTCATGCTCGCCGTGCACGCGACGATTCACGCGAGCCTGAAACATCGATTGCGGATCACGCGTACAGTGAAGCGATCATGCACTTCGTCGACGAAGGGAGACCCGGATGGCCGTTCCGCTTGCGTTCGAACCGAATCACTTTCCCGGCCTGAGCCATATCGGCGCGCTGCTCGCCGATCCCGGCCGGGCCGCCATGCTGTGGGCGCTGATGGACGGCACGGCGCGTCCGGCGGGCGAGCTGACGCTGATTGCGGGGCTGTCGCCGTCGGCGGCGAGCGCGCATCTCGCGCGGCTCACCGACGGCGGGCTGCTCGCGCTCGAAGTGCGCGGCCGGCATCGTTATTTCCGCATTGCATCGGCGGAAATCGCCGCGACCATCGAGGCGCTCGCCAACGTCGCGCAGGCGGCCGCGCCGCAGCGCGCGGTGCCGCGCCCGGCGCGCACCGTGCCCGTCGAGATGCGCTATGCGCGCACCTGCTACGACCACATGGCGGGCGAACTGGCCGTGCGCGTCTACGAAAAGCTCGTCGACGGCGGTCTGCTGACGGCCCACGGCGACGCGCTGGACGCGACGCCCGACGGCTCGGCGCTGCTCGCCGATTGGGGCATCGACGTCGCGCAGCAGCGCACACGCCGCCGCCGCTTTGCCTGCACCTGTCCAGACTGGAGCGAGCGGCGTCCGCATCTGGGCGGCGCGCTCGGCGCGGCGCTGCTGGAATCGTGGTCGCAGCGCGGCTGGGTCGAGTGCACTGACCGGCCGCGCATCCTGCGCGTGACGCCCGTCGGCCATCGTCAATTCGACGCATTTCTCGTCCACTGACGCACGCTTCGCCGGCGATGCGCAGCGCGACAACTTTTGTTACAGCGCCGTCGCAGTGGCTTACAAATGAGAGGGCCTTGAAACAGGCCCCGCAGGTAGAGTGATTCCACCCGGCGTCGCGTTGCGCGGCGTCCGATGGAGCGACGACAACCATGAACACATTACTCACCACGCCCGGCCCGACGTCCCGGCAGTCCGCCTCCCGCCGTGCCTCGCTCGTGACGCTCGCCGTTGCGGGCGCACTGGCCGCGTTGGCCTTGCAGCCGGCTTGGGCGCAGCAGCAGCCGAACGACCCGCAGTCCGCGCAATCGGCGGCGGACGGCGATCCGCCCAGCCGTGTCGCGCGGCTCAACTACATGGCGGGCACGGTCACGACGGAGCCGGCGGGCGCGTCCGACTGGTCGTACGCGCAGGTCAACCGGCCGCTCACCACGGGCGACCAGCTGTGGAACGACAAAGGCGCGCGCTCCGAACTGCACATCGGCTCGACGGCTGTCCGCATGGGCGGACAGACCAGCCTCGACATCCTCAACCTCGACGACAACAGCACGCAGCTGAAAGTCGCGCAAGGCACGCTGTCGACGCGCGTGCGCGCGATCGCGCCCGGCGCGTCGTATGAGATCGATACACCCAACGTTGCGCTCGGCATTAACGGCCCCGGCGACTATCGCGTGGACGTCGCGCCGGACGGCAGCGCGACGACCGTCGCCGTGCGCAGCGGCAGCGCGACCGTCTACGGCGACAATGGCCAGGTGCCCGTCGCGGCCGGGCAGCAGATCACGTTCACGGGAACGAGCCTGCAGCAGACGGCCGACAGCCGCGTGGCCGGTCCCGACGCGTTCGACGAGTGGGCGGCAGGCCGCGACGCCGCCGAGGACCGGTCGGTATCGGCGCGCTACGTGTCGCGTGAAATGCCTGGCTATCAGGATCTCGATGCGAACGGCACGTGGCGCAGCAC
>BBSL01000376.1 GCA_001319865.1 Burkholderia sp. E7m39
AACAGCCGCATCCGNAACCCCAGCCGCAGCAGCAGGCTCGACAGGAATTCCACCCGCAGCCGCAGCCACAACAGCCGCATCCGCAACCCCAGCCGCAGCAGCAGCCACATCAGGAACAACGCGCGACGGGCGGCGGCGGCCACGACGAGCATCACCGCGGCTGAACGTCCGCTTCCCGCCAGAAAGCAAAAACGCCCACCGCAATCGCAGTGGGCGTTTTTCTGTCCGAACGACGAAGGCCGTCAGATCGCCATCGGCGCGGTCAGCGGCTCATGGTGCCGATAGCCGACCAGCGAAAAATCGGACGGTTCGACCTTCTCGAGCCACTCGGGCGCGTAGACACCCGTTTTGGCGTACTCCGGAACGCGCTCGGAAATCGCCAGCCGCGGACTTTCGTAGGGATCACGGGTCAGTTGCTGCTGCAACATGTCGAGCTGGTTCTCGTAGATATGCGCGTCGCCGATGAAGTACGTGAACCAGCGCGGCGTATAGCCCGTCAGCCGGCCGACGAGATGCAGCAGCGCGGCGCCTTCCGTCAGGTTGAACGGCGTGCCGAGGCCGACGTCGTTGCTGCGGATATACAGGCACAGCGAAATCTCGCGCTTCGTCGCGTTCGGCAGGAACTGGTACAGCAGATGGCACGCGGGCAGCGCGATTTCCTCGAGCACGGCCGGATTCCAGGCATGAAACAAAATCCGCCGGTCCGACGGGTTCGTCATGATCGTGTCGAGGCACTGGCGCAGCTGGTCGATGGCCTTGTACAGCAACACCTTGCGCACCCCGCCCTCTTCGAACTCCGTGACGGCCGCATAGCCGCGCGATGCCGCGTCTTCGAGCTGCGCGCTCGCCGTTGCGTCGAGTACCTTGTATGCCGGCCACTGCCGCCACTGCGCGCCGTACACGTCGCCCAGATCGTCCGTGCCTTGCCGGTAAGGATTGGCAAGCCACTGCGCGTTTTCGTTCGCGTTCGCGTCCCAGACCTTGCAGCCGAGCGCGCGGAAATCTGCTGCGCTGCGCGACGCCCGCAAAAAGCCGATCAGCTCGCCAATCGCCGACTTGAACGCGAGCTTCTTGGTCGTCACGGCGGGGAAACCCTGCTGCAGATCGAAGCGCAGCATCGCCCCCGGCATGCTGATCGTGCGGATGCCGGTGCGGTTCTCCTGCCAGCTGCCCGTATCGAGGATCGTGCGAACGAGGTCGAGATATTGTTTCATGCGGATTCCTTCGGCCGTGCGCAGCGCGCCGCGGGTGTTTTTAGGAAAACACCGATTCTAGCAAGCCAGACGGACGCACGTTGACCGGCCGGATGGCCAGGAGGGATACCCCGTCCGCTCGCCATCGACGAAGCCGCAATGCAGCGCGGACGGCAGCCCGGACGGCAATGCGGCCCTCGCAAGCGGAATCCCTGAAACGAAGAAGCCCGGCCAGACGGCCGGGCTTCTTCGGCAAAACATAACGAAAAGCCGGATGAAACCGCGCCTACAGGTGCGGCATCGTCGATGGCATTTCGGCAGCGGCGTGCGGCGCGAGCGGCTCGCTTTCCATATGCCGCATGCCGTGCGAGCACAGCAGCCGGTACAGCGTGACACGCGAAATGCCAAGTTCCTGCGCCGCGTCGCCGAGACGCCCGCGATGGCGCAGCAGCGCCAGCTCGATCGCCTGCCGTTCGGCGGCCTCGCGCGCCTGCGCGAGCGACACGGGCACGATTTCGACGTACTCGGCCAGTTCGAGGTCGCGCGCGGTGATCGCCCGCCCTTCGGACATCACGATTGCGCGCCGCACGCGGTTGATCAGTTCGCGCACGTTGCCCGGCCAGCTGTAGTTGTGGAGCGCCGCGATCGCGTCGGGCGCGAAGCCGCGCAGCCGGCGGCTCGCATCTTTCCTGAAGCGTTCGAGCATATGCCGCGCGAGCAGTTCGATGTCCTTGCCGCGCGCGCGCAGCGGCGGCTCGTCGATCTGCAGCACGCACAGACGGTGATACAGGTCGGAGCGGAAGCGCCCTTCGATCATCGCCGTGTTCATGTCGACGTGCGTGGCCGAGATGATCCGCACGTCCACTTCGACGGAACCGTGGCCGCCCAGGCGCTCGACCTTGCGCTCCTGCAGGAAGCGCAGCAGGCTCGCCTGACTTTCGAGCGGCAGATCGCCGATTTCGTCGAGGAACAACGTGCCGCCGTTGGCCGCCTCGACACGCCCGATCTTGCGCTGGTTCGCGCCCGTGAACGCGCCCCGCTCGTAGCCGAACAGCTCCGATTGCAGCAGATGCGGCGGAATCGCGCCGCAATTGATCGGGACGAACGGCGCGTTGCGGCGCGACGAGCGTTCGTGAATGGCGACGGCCGTGAGTTCCTTGCCCGTGCCTGACTCGCCCGAAATGAACACGGGCGCGTCGGTCATCGCCACTTTGCGGATCGAGCGGAACAGCGCGAGCATCGCGTCGCACGAACCGACCATTTCGCCTTCCGAGCCGCCCTGCGAAGCGTCGTTCGATGCCGGCTCGCCCAGCGAAACCATGCCATATGCATGGCCGACGGAATCGACGATGCGGTCGCCCGAGTAAGGGACGGTAACGTAGTCGAAACAATAGTCGCGCACGAGGCGGCGCAACGCCGCGTCCTGCAACTGGCCCGCCATGGTGGTGGCGACCCACCCGACGTTGGGCATGGTCAGACAGGATTCGAATGCGGCGATTTCGTGCTGCTGGAAGCAGCTGGACAGGTCGAGCAGACCACCCGCCGCCATCCCCGAACGTACGGCGCGACGCGCGTCGCGTGCAGAACCGACGACTTCGACATGCCACCCGCGTTCAAGGAAACGCGAGTTCAACTCAGAACTGGGATCTCTTGAAACGTATATCAGTTGCCGCGTGGCGGATTCCATTATTCAGATCCTCTCGTCAACGAACGTTAAGGATGACGGCACGTGCTGATCTGGATTTTGCTTTCAGGCACGCCAATTCGTACGGGATTCGCACACAGCGAAAACCGAACGGCCATTCCATTCCGTACGGACAGCTGATCCCCGAAAAACGGCGCGTGTATTGAAACGGCCCAGTACTGGGCTTTTTAAAAACTTGTGCTCTGGTTGAGAGCTTACTATACGCGCGAGCCGGCGAAAACAAATATGCAAATTAAATCGCAGAGCCTTGTCCAGCAAGGGTTTTCGGCTATCAAAGAGGCTCTTTGGGGCGCGATTAAAACAGTGGAAGCGCATTCAGCAGACTTTTTTATCAACGTACTACGCTCTCGTCGCGCTTATCACGGATTTGAAATTAGCGTTTTTTGCGCCGCTGGTTTCAGAGCTGAAACGTTTTCGTCCGGTTTCGCCAGGGCTGCGCCCGTTCCGATTTGCCCGCTCCAATCGCATCAATGGATTGCGCCCGATGGCATACGTTTCGCTAAATGTCCCGCACCCAGGAGACACATCATGCGACTCGTTTTCGGCATCGACCCGAGCCCGTTCCAGTTGCTGTCCGCCTGCGCCGCCCTGTGCGCCGCGCTGGCGCTGGCGACGCTTCCCACCGGCGCGAACGCCCAGGCATCCGCCACGGATGCGGCAGGTGTAGCCGCCGCGCAACAGGCGGGCATTTTCGTCGCGGATGAAACATCGAACACGGCCGACGCCGCACGCGCATCCGCCTCCACACCCGCCGACGCCGACGCCGCGATCGGCAACGAACCGGACACCGCCGACGGCTCTGCACGCGGCAACGCAAACGATATCGCGCTCGACGATCAGATCCTGTCGCGCCAGCGCGGCGGCGCTGTCGGCATGGTGATGGTCGCGGCGACGCCGCAGCTGATGCGTGGCTCGTCGGTAACGCTGTGGGACGAAATCGCTCCGCCGTCGCCGCTGCCCGTGCCTATCGACGCCGCGCGCGCCGCGCAGGGCAACGTCGCGAACTACCAGCGAAAGTAACGCGGCCGTCCGCGCGGCAAACGCATACATCGAACGAGCAGAAGAGAACAGCGCGAACTAGTTCGTACTCCATATCGGATAAGCGGGGAGACAACATGAATGCTTCACTGGGGACGCTGTGCCGCCGCGCGGGGCGCGTATCGACACTCAACGCCATCGCCGCCATCGCCGCCATCGCCGGCGTGTTCGCGGCCGGCGCGGCCTTCGCGCAGACCGTGAATCCCGGCGACATCGTCGTCCAGCGCGAAGTGACGCCGCGCATCGCGTATGCCTCCGTGCCGCGGGACCAGGACCCCGTCACGTCGAGCGTCGCGACCTTTCCGACCAGCCACTTCAATCCGACGATGGCGCAGGTCGCATCGGACGCCGATCTGATCAGCGCGCACGGTTCGACGGGGCTCGACGCAAACGTTGCGGGCGGCGCGGGCCTGCAGGCCGTCACGCGCATCCTGTCGGGCACCACCACCAACAACAACGTCGCGCTGAGCGCCGGGGGCATCGGCCAGCCGGCTCCCGGCATCGGCGGCACCATCTCGTCGACGGTGACGGGCTCGCTCGCGCCGCTGTCGACGGCGCTGGGCGGCGCGCTCGGAGGGCTCAGCAAATGAACACGCCGCTTCACTCGATGCTTCGTGCAATGCCGGCGCTCGCGGGCCTCGCGCTCGCCATAGCGCAACCGTCGTACGCGCAACAGGTGGGCCGCGTGAGCGGCGACGCGAGCATCGCGACGGGCGCCGTCGTCGGCGCGACGGGCGCGATCACGGTGAACCAGGCAGCCGGCCTGAACAACGCGCAGGCCAACCAGTTGACCATCACCAGCGGCGACGCCGTCGCCAACGACAACGCCAGCGTGCAGAGCGCGAGCGCCCGGGCGCGCGTGCCCGCCGCGCGCGCCGCGATCGAAGGAAACGCATTTTCGAATTCGTCCGGAGCGGTGATGGTGAACCAGTCTGCGGGCGCAGCGAATCTCCAGCGCAACAGTGTGCAGATCGGCACTGCGGCGGCTGGGGTCGAGACCGTCTCGGATGGGGTGCTATCCGCGACGGCCGCGAACAACGGCGGTCAAGGCCGAGCGGTTGCCGTACCGGGCGCCCGCGAGGCGAGCATCTCCAGCGACGCGTTCAGGAATGTCAATGGAATCGTGCAGATCAACCAGGCTGCCGGAGCCGGTAATGCCACGGCGAACAGTTTTGTGCTCCGTCCCCCGGCGGGCACTTTTTTCTAACTGACCAAAAATCAGTATCGGAGCGAACCATGAAGCGCACTCTTATTGCAGCAGCCGTCCTCGCAGCCGCTTCCTCCAGCGCCTTCGCGACGTCGCTGAAAAACCCGTACATCTTCAATGCCACGCTGGTCGGTGAGGCTGTGGGCATCGAAGGCTATGTCGGGCTGTTCGGCTGCGTGAGCGTCTCGAGCACGGCGGGCGCCGTCGTCAACAACACGCAGAAGGCCTATGCGAATGCGTCGCTGAGCCCGAACGCGCAGACCTACACGTCGGGCAGCATCACGACGAGGATCAACAACCACTACAGCTCCGTCAACGGCGGCGGCCATGCGTTCGCCAACCTGTCGACGTCGCATTCGTCCGAGTCGTACAGCGCGCAAGGCCATCAGGCATCGGCACACTACGCGTACGGCAACCAGAGCAGCTTCGTCAAGGGCGGCGGCTTCGAGGTGAGCGCGCAGGCAGCGGCCATCAGCGGCAGCTTCAGCCATGACAGCCAGAACTCGGGCGGCCATATCTCGGCGGGCGGTCATGCGAGCGGCAGCTACAACTACGCTTCGTTCAACACGCCGTGGTTCGGCTCGGGCCATGCGAGCGTGTCGGGCGGCCTGTCAGCGGGCTACAAGGAGTCCAGCTACAGCAACAGCTCGCATGTCGCGGGCGCGTTCGGCGCAATCGAAGCGTCGGGCAAGGGCAAGGTGTGGGGCTTCCAGGCCAACCAGGGTTCGGGCTGGGCCGCCTATGGCGAACAGTCGAGCGGCTACGAAGTCGAGAAGTCGAAGACGCATGACAGCATCTCCGCGAACTGGGGCTTCAGCTCGACGGTGGCATCGACGGACGTCAGCACGTACGGCTCGGTCACCCAGCATATCAACACGCAGAAGGCCGGCACGCTGAACGCCACCACGGGCGCCAACGCCGCGCAGAACACGAGCGGCAACATCGGCGTGAACATAGCGCAAGGGGTGAACAACGCGCAAAGCAACGACGCCGCGCTCGCATCGCTCGATGCAGGCAACGTGTTCGGCAACGCCCAGGCCTTCAACAACCAGAGCTCGGGCGGCCGCGCGAACATCAACAACTTCAACGTGAACGCGTCGGTGGGCGACGGCTCGCTGCAGTACGCATCGGGCAACGTCGGCGTGAACGTCGCGTCGGGCGTGAGCAACGTGCAGAACAACAGCATGGCTGCCTCGACGTCGACGATCTCGTCGTCGCACCGCGCCAATGCCGCGATGGTGGCAACGGTCGACTCGTCGCAAACGGCGGGCGTGTCGTTCACCGGCTCGTTCGAGGGCACGGCGACGCTGGGCGCAGGCGCGCTGTCGCACGCTACGGGCAACATCGGCGTGAACATCGCCGGCGGCGCGGGCAACGTGCAGCACAACGGCCTCGCGATCGCTTCGATGAACACCAGCCGCTAAAACGGCAAGCCCATACGGGATGCGCCGGCGGCCGACGTAGCCGCCGGCGCGATTTGGCAGGAGACCAGCATGTCCGGGTTTCACCGGTTCCCGGTGTCGCGGCTCGCCGTTGCCGCAGCGGCGCTCGCAACTGGCGCCGTGTGTGCGCGAGTGCACGCACAGGCGAGCATCGACACGTCTACCCTCGCAGGTGTTCCGCTCACAAAAACGGTGCACTCGATGAGGGACCTGCGTTACCGCCACATCGTCAGCCAGCAGTTCGACTACAGCTGCGGTGCGGCGGCGCTCGCGACTCTCCTCAAGTTCGGCTACGGCATCGACATCCCCGAGACGGAACTGATCCGCCGGATGATGGCCTTCTCGACGCCCGAGGTAGTGGTCAAGAACGGCTTCTCGATGCTCGACATGAAGAAGTTCGTCGAGACGATCGGGCTGCGCGGCCGGGGCTTTCGCGTCAACACGGACGCGCTCTATCACCTCCAGATTCCCGTCATGGTTCTGATGAACCTCGACGGCTATGAGCATTTCGTGATCGTCAAGCATGCGCAGGACGGTCGCGTCTTCGTCGCGGACCCCGCACTCGGCAACCGGATATTGCTCGAAGAGGACTTCGCGAAGACATGGAACGGGCTCGTGTTCGCAGTCGTCGGGAAACCGTTCAGGGAGGATTCCCCGCTGTTGCAGGACAACGAGTCGCTGGCCCTGAAGCTGCGCGAACGGGCGCTCAACAACGGCACGGCCGCGACTCCCTTTGTCGAATATGGCTTGATCAAGGCAGACCTGTTCTGACCACCCATGAAGCGCACCCTCTCCCAGCCTCGCCGCATCTGTCTCGCGACATGGATCGCCACGACGTGCGGCCTCGCCACCGGCGCCTTCGCCGCGGACGTGTCGACGTCGCGCGAGCTGGCGCCCGTGGCGGTGCAGTGGCAAAGCGTCGGGGATGACGTGCTCGCCCAGCAGACCGGAAAAGGCGCGGGCGGACAGATGATCTCCGGTTTCGTACTCAACATCCTGTCGCAATGGCAGTTGCCGAACGGCGCGAGCGCGCTCGCGCAAGGCACGCTGTCCGTGGCGCGCGATGCGGTCAACGCGTTGTCGGCCAATGTCGGCACGCTCGCGCGCGTCGTCGAGGGCCATGGCAATCCGGGCGCAAACCCGAACGCGTCGGCCGTCGGCGGACAAAGCATCGCGGTCAACGGCGTGTCGCAGGTCACGCAGGTGGCGGGCGATCGCAACGCCGGCTTCAACACGGCGACGATCGACTTCAACAACAATCCGCAACTGCTGGCGGGCGGCAACAACGCGCAGGGCGCGTCGGCATCGAACGCGGCGGGCAATATCAAGGCCGGCATCTCGTTCGGCAACGGCGGCGTGACCATCGCGCTGCAGACGCCCGCCGGCATCGCGTCACAAACCATCGCGCCCGGCAATGCGCAACAGGCCGGCGCCATCGCGCAACTGCTGCAGATCGCAGGCAATAACCAGCAAGTCGCCAACCAGTTGCAGCTCTCGTTGCAGACGGCACCCATGTCGTCCGCGATGCTGCGCCAGGCAGGCGTACTACAAGCTCTGCAAAACGCGGCGAATGCAAGGAGATAGCAAGGAGACAAGGCGGGCCGCTACCCGTCAGAACACGTTTCACCAGCAGGAGAAGCCGCAACGCAAGAGGCAGCGCGAAGCACAAGAACCAGCCAAGCGCTGCCTGTTTTACCGGGGGAGAACAATGAATACGGATACAACAGGCTGGAAGCCGCGGGCCCGGCTCGCGGCGATCCCTGCCGCAGCCATGCTGTTCGCGCTGTCGCAGGGCGTGGGTGCGCAGGCCATTGCCAACCAGTCGCTGGAAGAGCGGCTCAATACGCTGATGCGGGTCGTCGACGAGCAGCAGCGGCAGATCCAGTCGCTCG
>BBSL01000377.1 GCA_001319865.1 Burkholderia sp. E7m39
GCGGCGCGGGCGTTGCCGGTGCGTGCGTGCCCTTTGCGGTGGCATCCGCTCTTTGTCTCTGGTTGATTAGCGTTGCCCCTGTGCGGGGCGGCACCTACTTTTCTTTGCAGCGGCAAAGAAAAGTAGGCAAAAGAAAGCCGCTCACACCGCCAGCCCGCGCCGTTACCCACGGGCTCTCCACGTCCCCACACTTCAGACGGCAGCACGCTTGTTCATGTTCGTTGCCAACGCGCTCACCGCGCGCATCACCCGCCTCATCCACCCGTACAGCGGCTGGCGCTTTCGAAACTTCAGTGCCCCTTTGCGGCAAACTCTTTGCAGGTTGTCTTGCCGTACAGGGCAACGCCCCGACCGAAAACCAACGCGTACGACGCGCGAATGCCTACACAGAGTTTGCCGCACAGGGCATGCGCCATTCGCTGGCGTGTGCCCCGGCGCGGGTGCGTGATGCGGGTGAGGCGCGTTGCAAAAGCGCTGGCGACTCACGCGAGCAAGAGTATCGAGGCCAGAACGACGGGAACGTGGAGAGCCCGTGGGTGGCAACACGGGCTGGCGGTGTGAGCGGCTTTCTTTTGCCTACTTTTCTTTGCCGCTGCAAAGAAAAGTAGGTGCCGCCCCGCACAGGGGCAACGCTAATCAACCAGAGACAAGGAGCGGATGCCACCGCAAAAAGCAAACGCAAACCGCAAAACGCAAACCGCAAAACAAATACGCCAAAAGCCCGCGCCGCAAAGGCGCCCTCACAGAGCGACCAGCGAAAAAACACAAACCACATCGCCAGCCGCGCAGGCTAAAAAAGAGTCACTGCCCAGCAACAGTCATCCGCTCGATCAACACAGAGCCCGTCTGCTTGGTCCCGCGGACAATCGTGTCCGCCCCAATCGCGACGATATGCCGGAACATCTCCTGCAGCGTGCTCGCGACGGTGATTTCCTCGACGGGATACTGGATCTTGCCGTTCTCTACCCAGAACCCCGACGCGCCGCGCGAGTAATCGCCCGTCACGTAGTTGACGCCCTGCCCCATCAGCTCCGTCAGCAGCAAACCCGTGCCGAGCTTGCGCAGCATCTCCTCGAAGTCGTCCGACGCCTGAGTCAGCGAACTGCGCAGCGACAGATTATGCGAGCCGCCTGCATTGCCCGTGGTCGGCATCCCGAGCTTGCGCGCCGAGTACGTCGACAGGAAATAGCCTTCCACCACGCCGTCCTTCACCACGGAACGCTGCTTCGTGCGCACGCCCTCTTCGTCGAATGGCGCGCTGCCCATCGCGCGCGGCACGTGCGGATCTTCGACCACCTGCACATGCGGCGCGAATACCGGCTTGCCCAGGCTGTCGACGAGGAACGATGTCTTGCGATACAGAGCGCCGCCGCTCGTCGCCTGCACGAACGCGCCGAGCAGCCCCGCCGCGAGCGGCGCCTCGAACAGCACGGGCACCTTGCGCGTATCGAGGCCGCGCGCGCCCATGCGCGCCAGCGCGCGCTCGGCGGCGTAACGGCCGACGGCTTCCGGATCAGCCAGTTCGCCCGCGCTGCGCTTGGACGTGTACCAGTCGTCGCGCTGCATGTTGCGGCCGCTGCCCGCGATCGGCGCGCACGCCACGTAATGGCGCGAATACGGATAACCGGCGAGAAAGCCGCGCGTGGTGCCGAGCACGAACTGCGAGTGCTGCGCCGATACGCTCGCGCCTTCCGAATTCTTGATCTGCGGGCTGACGGCGAATGCAGCGTCTTCCGCGCGGCGCGCGAGCTCGACGGCTTCGTCGGCTTCCAGATTCCACGGGTGATACAGATCCAGGTCGCGCGGCTCGGTTTCGAGCAGCTCTTCTTCGGCGAGGCCCGCGCAGTCGTCTTCCGCCGTGAACCGCGCGATGTTGTACGCGGCCATCACCGTGTCTTTCAGCGCATCGCGCGAAAAGTCGGACGTGCTCGCATTGCCGCGCTTGTTGCCGATGAACACCGTCACGCCGACCATCTTGTCGCGGTTGTGCTCGATCGTCTCGACTTCGCCGCGCCGCACGGAGACGGACAGGCCGTCGCCTTCGGAGATTTCAGTCGCCGCGTCGGTTGCGCCGAGCGACTTTGCGTGACGAAGAATGTCGGAGGCGATTTCCTTCAGTTCATCCTGCGTGTGCGGGAAAAAGCGTTGCCGGGCTTCCGTGTCTGCTGCCATTGTCGTTTGCCGTCCTGAGTTGCCGTGCGGTCCGGGCCGAAGCCCGCGAGAATTCGTCGGTCGATGCATGCTGCCATGCTCGATCTGGCATGTGCGCCGACGCATCCCGCGATCATAGCAAGCTCTTCGCGGGCGCACCTGGCATTCGCTACGGCGTCGCGCCGGCGCGGGCTGGGCGGGCGGTATGGCGCCTCGCTGGCCGCGCCCGGCACGCTACAATATCGCGCATGACACGCAAAACCCGCATTCAACCCATGGAACCCGCTGCCGTCGTCGACGAGAACGGGTACGACCGTCCCAGCAAATCGCAACTCAAGCGCGAAATGCACGCGTTGCAGGAGCTGGGCGTCGAGATCGTCGCGCTGCCGAAAGACGCGCTCAAGCGCATGCCGCTGCCCGAAGCGCTCGACGAAGCCGTGCGCGAAGCACGCCGCATCACCGACCACGAAGGCAAGCGCCGCCAGATGCAGTACGTCGGCAAGGTCATGCGCGGCCTGCTCGAGACCGAGGTTGCCGCACTGCGCGAAGCACTCGACAAGTACAAGGGCGTCAACAAGGCCGAAACGGCGCGCATGCACTGGATCGAGCGCACGCGCGAGCAACTGCTCGCCGACGACGCCGCGCTGACGGAATTCATCCGCCAGCATCCCGCTGCCGATCCGCAGGAAGGCCGCACGCTGATCCGCAACGCACGCAAGGAAGCGCAGCAGAGCAAGCCGCCGCGCTACTTCCGCGAACTGTTCCAGTGGATCAAGACGGCAAGCGGCGCCACGGGCGACGAAGCCGACAGCGACGACACCGACCATCCTGACCACCAGGACGACCACGATGACCACGATCACGATTCCCGCGCGTAATCATCCCGACGAGCTGATCGTCGGCCTCGTGTCGATCAGCGACCGCGCCAGCACGGGCGTCTATGAAGACAAGGGCATTCCGTCGCTGCAGGAATGGCTTGGCGGCGCGCTGAACTCGCCGTTTCGCACGGAAACGCGCCTGATCCAGGACGACGCGCCGACCATCACGAAGACGCTGATCGAACTGGTCGACGAAGCTGGCTGCGATCTCGTGCTGACGACGGGCGGCACGGGGCCGGCGCGCCGCGACGTGACGCCCGAAGCAACGCTTGCGGCGGGAACGAAGGAAATGCCCGGTTTCGGCGAACAGATGCGGCAGATCAGCCTGAATTTCGTGCCGACGGCGATCCTGTCGCGGCAGGTGGCCGTGATCCGCGAGACAGCGGAGCGCGCCGCGCTGATCATCAACCTGCCCGGTCAGCCGAAGTCGATCAAGGAAACACTGGAAGGCTTGCGCGATGAAGCCGGAAAGGTGACCGTGCCTGGCATTTTCGCCGCCGTGCCGTATTGCATCGACCTGATCGGCGGCCCGTACATCGAGACGAACACTGCCGTGGTGGCGGCGTTCCGGCCGAAGAGCGCCGTGCGCGCTCCACGGCAAGGCTGATTACTTCGCCGCCGCGTCGCTGGCGGGCGCGCTCGCTGACGGGATCAGGAAATGCTCGCGGTAGTACCGCAGTTCATCGATGGATTCATGGATGTCAGCAAGCGCCGTGTGCATCGCCCGCTTCTGGAAACCTTTGTAGATCGCGGGCTGCCAGCGGCGGCACAGTTCCTTCAGCGTGCTTACGTCGAGGTTGCGGTAATGGAAGAACGTTTCCAGTTCGGGCATCCAGCGCGCCATGAAACGGCGGTCCTGACAGATCGAGTTGCCGCACATCGGCGACTTGCCGGGCGGCACGTGCTGGCCGAGAAACGCGCGGATCTGTTCCGTGGCACTCGCTTCCGTCACCGTCGACGCGCGCACACGGTCGATCAGCCCCGAACGGCCGTGCGTGTTCTTGTTCCAGTCGTCCATTTTGGCGAGCGTTTCGTCGCTTTGATGAATCGCGAGCACGGGGCCTTCCACCACTTTATCGAGCGTCGAATTGGTCACGACGACGGCGATCTCGATGATGCGGTCGTTGTCGGGATCGAGGCCCGTCATTTCCATGTCCAGCCAGACGAGATTCATGTCGCTGCGCGCGAGCGGCTGATCGACGGATTCGATAATGTCAGTCATTGAAGGCAACCTTGTTGGAGACGACGCGGGCGTGGCCGCCGGGCCTCGCCCGCCGCATGCCGATGATGGCGCGCTCCCGCCCCCAGGCGGGAACAAACATATAATTCTCGCATAGAACCTACGGATTCCCCGGATGCCTACTCTGTACTTCACCGTTCTGTTCGTGATCGCCATCGTGGCCATGGTCGGCACGAAGCTCTGGCTCGCGTCGCGGCAGATCCGCTTCGTTGCGGCGCACCGTGACAGCGTGCCGCCGCAGTTCTCTGGCACGATCCCCCTCACCGCGCACCAGCGCGCCGCCGACTACACCGTCGAGCGCACGCGGCTGACGATGATCGAGATCGTCGTCGGCGCGGCCGTGCTGGTCGCGCTCACGCTGCTGGGCGGCGTGCAGACGCTCGAGATCGCGATCGGCGGCTGGCTCGGCCACGGCTACATCGGACAAATCGCGCTGGTCGCGGCCGTGATCGCAATCACCAGCGTGATCGACCTGCCGTTCGACTATTACCGCCAGTTCGTGATCGAACAGCGCTTCGGCTTCAACCGGATGACGAAGCGCATCTTCGTCGTCGACCGCGTCAAGGGCGTGCTGCTCGGCGCCGCGTTCGGCCTGCCGCTGCTGTTCGTCGTGCTGTGGCTGATGAACCAGGCGGGCACGTACTGGTGGTGGTGGACGTGGGTGGTGTGGGTCGTGTTCCAGATGCTCGTGCTGATCCTCTATCCGAGCTTCATCGCGCCGCTCTTCAACAAGTTCGAGCCGCTGAAGGACGAAGCGCTGGTGCATCGCATCGACGCGCTGATGAAGCGCTGCGGCTTCGCGGCCAAGGGCCTGTTCGTGATGGACGGCAGCCGCCGCTCCGCGCACGGCAACGCGTACTTCACGGGCTTCGGCTCGTCCAAGCGGATCGTGTTCTTCGATACGCTGCTGTCGCGCCTGTCGGGCAGCGAGATCGAAGCCGTGCTCGCGCACGAGCTCGGCCATTTCAAGCGGCGCCACGTGATCAAGCGGATGATCGTCACATTCGCGCTCAGCCTCGCGATGCTCGCGCTGCTCGGCTTTCTCGCGCAGCGCACGTGGTTCTTCGAAGGCCTCGGCGTGCGTCCGTCGATGACGGGCAGCAACGACGGCCTCGCGCTCGTACTGTTCTTCCTCGCGGTGCCCGTGTTCCTGTTCTTCGTGACGCCGCTCGGCAGCCTCAGTTCGCGCAAGCACGAGTTCGAAGCCGACGCGTTCGCCGCGACGCAAACGGATGCGAAGGACCTCGTCAATGCGCTCGTCAAGCTGTACGAAGACAACGCGTCGACGCTCACGCCCGATCCCCTCTACACCGCGTTCTACTACTCGCACCCGCCCGCCTCGCAGCGGATCGACCGGCTGCTGCGTCACGCATGAGCGGCCGCTCGCCGAAAGCGCTGCGCGCCGCCGCCAGCGACCGCGCGCAGGAACGCGCGCGCGGCCTGGTGATCGCCGCGCATGGGCGTCACTACATCGTCGCGCCCGAAGACGGCAGCGCCATGCTGCAATGCTTTCCGCGCGGCAAGCGCAGCGAGATCGCCGTCGGCGATCAGGTGCTGTACGAGCTGACTTCCGCCGATCAGGGCGTGATCGTCGAGATCGGCGAGCGGCGCAATCTGCTCTATCGCTCGGATCAATACAAGTCGAAGCTGTTCGCGGCCAATCTCGATCAGCTGCTGATCGTGCTCGCCACCGAGCCGCATTTCAGCGAGGATCTGCTCGGCCGCGCGCTCGTCGCCGCCGAAGAGAACGAGCTGAAGCCGCTGATCGTGCTGAACAAGATCGACGTCGAGGCGGCGCTGCCGCTTGCGCGCAAGCGGCTCGAACTGTATCGCGGGCTCGGTTACACGGTGCTCGAAGTGTCGATCAAGGCGCAGCCCGATGCCGCGCGCGCAACGCTCGAAGCCCATCTGCGCGGCCATTCGACGCTGCTGCTCGGCCAGTCCGGCATGGGCAAATCGACGCTCGTCAATCTGCTGATTCCCGATGCCGAAGTCGCGACGCGCGAAATCTCGACGGCGCTCAACAGCGGCCGCCATACGACCACGTTCACGCGCCTCTACCCGCTTCCGGGTGGTGAAGGCGCGCTGATCGACTCGCCGGGCTTTCAGGAATTCGGCCTGCACCATCTGACGGAGGGCAAGCTCGAACGCGCGTTTCCGGAATTCAGACCGCTGCTGCCGAATTGCCGGTTCTATAACTGCCATCATCTGCACGAGCCGGGCTGCGCGATTCTCGAAGCCGTCGACGAAGGGCGCATCGCCAAAGAACGCCATGCGCTCTATGCGCAGCTCGTGCACGAGGCCAGCCAGATCGTCCGCTGAAGGTGACCATGATGAAGCTGATGCGCGCGCCTAATGTCGTGATCGGGCAGCATTGGGTCAATCTGCTGGCGGCAGCGGGCATCGCGTGCGAATTGCATAACCGCTACCTGAGCGGGGCGATCGGCGAGATTCCGGCCGATCAATGCGCGCCGGAGTTGTGGCTCGTCGACGAACGCGACGAAGCGCTGGCGAGGCGCTTGATCGATGCGGCGCGCAGCGGTCCTGCCACCGATGCGCCGAAGTGGCGCTGTGCACAGTGCGGCGAAATGCTCGAAGCGCAGTTCACCGTGTGCTGGAATTGCGGGACAGCGCGTGATCCGCTGAGCGATTGATGTCGCTTCGGCTTGTTTCGGATTATCAGGCGAGCCAGACAGCGATCGTCAGCATCAGCAGCAGGATCATCCACAGAATGACGGCGCGCCACACGAGGCCCACTGCCGATTGCAGCGTGCGCGGCGTGCAGTCGTCGCCGACGGGCATCGGGCCGCCGTCGCCCGTTGCCAGCGCATCGAGGCTGGACACTTCCGCGAGCGGCCCCGCGAGACGCGCGCCCAGCGCGCCGCTGCCGGCCGCAAGCAAGACGCCGTCGTTCGGGTCAGGCCATTGACGGGCGTGATTGCGCCATGCGTAGATCGCGTCCTCGAAATTGCCGACGATCGCGAACCCAAGCGAGGTCAAACGCGCCGGAATCCAGTCGATCACGAAGAACGCGCGCTGTGCGAAGTTGGAGAACGCGACGGTCCGGTCGTCGGCGGGCCTGGACCACGAGCGGGCGAGATATTCGGCCGTGCGATACAGCACCGCGCCCGCCGGCCCGACGGGGATCAGGAACCAGAAGAACACGCCGAACACATGCCGATGCGAGGCAACCACGGCATGGATCAACGTATGGCGCACGATCTCGCTGACGGGCATGTCGACGGTATCGATGCCCGTCCATTCGTTGAGAATTTCGCGGGCGCGCGGGACGTCGTCGTTGTTCAGCGACAGATGGATATCGGTGAAGTAATGGCTGAACTGGCGGAACCCGAGCGTGAAGTACAGCACGGCGACGTTCCACAGGAACGCCAGCGCAAAGTGAATCTCGTAAAGCACGTAGTAGACGAGCCCGACAACCAGCGTCCACGGCAGCACGACCACGAGCCACGCGAGAAAGCCGTGCTTTTCCTTGCCGGCGTCGAAGCCGTGCGCCGTCGATTCCGCATGGTATTGAAGGAGCGCCGACACCGGGTTGTTCGGCGACAGCGCGCGCACCTGTTCGAGGATGAGGGCCAACAATACGGAGAAAAAAGTCATGCGAGACGCCGTGCTATTCGAGTTCTTGCCGAGCGGATGGGTGTTGCCGTGCTATCGGAAATGGACATTACGATAGCACAGGGTCGGATGAGCCTGAGTGGCTGCAATCGAAACGTAATGCAGCGAAACCGGGTGACTTTTAGCGCCACCGGGCGTCAGGCGGCGAGGAAGCGATAGAAATTGCGCAACATGCCCGCCGTTGCGCCCCAGATGAAGTAATGGCCACCCGCTTCGCCGCGCGGATAAGGCATTGCAAAAAAACGACGCTCACCGCCTTCCCAGCTCAGGACGCGAATCTCATGATTGCCCGGGTCCATCAGAAAGCGCAGCGGCACTTCGAAGATTTCGGCCACTTCAAACGTGTCTGCCTGCACGGTGAACGGCGGATGCACCAGCCCGACAACGGGCGTCACACGAAAGCCGGTGCCCGTCAGATATTCCGGCAGCGCGCCGAGCACTTCAACGCGAGACGGATCGAGACCGACTTCTTCCTGTGCTTCGCGCAGCGCCGTGGCGGTCGCGTCGGCGTCAGTCGGCTCGTGGCGCCCGCCGGGAAAGCTGACCTGCCCCGCATGATCGTTCAGATGCGCGGTGCGCTGCGTCAGCAACACCGTCACCTCGTCTTCGCGCACGACCAGCGGCACCAGCACCGCCGCGACACGCGGGTCGCCCGTCTCGCGCCAACGGACCTCGCGCGTTTCCTGCTCCCACGAGAGATTCTGCGTGAAGCGCGCGCGCACGCCGTCCGGCGTCAATCGCGCGGGCGCGACGGCGGGCAGATCGATTTCGGGCGCCTCGACGGGCAAGGCTTCGGGATCAAAAACTGGACGGGACGGACGTGAGGGTGCGGTCAATGGAAATCTCGAGACGAGCGCGGGTGGAACGAAGCGATATTTTGACCTGGCAAACAAAAAAGCACCCGTGACGGGTGCTTTTTCTTACAGCTTTTACGCTTGAGCAGCGCGGTCTTTCGACACGAGCTTTTCTTTGATTCGAGCGGACTTGCCCGAACGCTCGCGCAGATAGTACAGCTTTGCACGGCGCACATCGCCACGACGCTTGACGACGATGCTGGCCAGCAGCGGCGAATACGTCTGGAACGTACGCTCGACGCCTTCGCCCGACGAAATCTTGCGGACGATGAACGACGAGTTGAGGCCACGGTTACGCTTCGCGATCACGACGCCTTCGTAAGCCTGAACGCGCTTGCGGTTACCTTCAACCACGTTGACGCTCACCACGACCGTATCGCCGGGTGCGAATTCGGGAATGGTCTTGCCTGCGAGCGCGCGCTCGATTTCTTCCTGCTCAAGTTTTGCAATCAGATTCATCACTGACTCCTGGTGCCATCTTGTCGGCGTTCGTACCTGCTTTGCGCTTCGCGCTCGGCTACGGCCCCGATAGAGGATGGATTCACATCTGGAGCCGGCCACGCATGGACGACTCCGCCTGGTTCCCGCTTCGTCGCGCGAAGCTCAATGCTTCGACGCTTCCTTGGCGAGACTTGCGAGCCATGCCTCGTCAGCACGGCTCAACAACTTGTTCTTGCGCGCCCGATCGATCAGATCCGGCCGCTTGACGAGCGTATTGCGCAACGCCTCGCGCCGCCGCCACTGCTCGATTTCCGCATGATGGCCGCCGAGCAGCACATCCGGCACACGCACGCCGTCGTACTTTTCGGGGCGCGTATAGTGCGGACAATCCAGCAAGCCATCGACGAAACTGTCCTGCACGGCCGATTGCGCATCGTTCAGCACGCCCGGAAGATGACGCACGACGGCATCGATCAACGCCATGGCCGGCAGCTCCCCACCCGACAGCACGAAGTCACCGATGCTGACTTCTTCGTCGACGACGCGGTCGATCAGACGTTGATCGATCGCTTCATAGCGGCCGCACAGCAAAATCAGACCGGGTTCTGCGGCAAACCGCATCACTTTGTCATGATTCAGCGTGGCGCCTTGCGGCGACATCATGACGACGCGCGCGCCGCCGATGCCCCGCTCCGCCTGCGCCGCCTTCGCGGCATTGATCGCGTCTTCCAGCGGTTTGGCCAGCATCACCATGCCGGGGCCGCCGCCATAAGGACGATCGTCGATCGTGCGGTAGTTGTCGGTGGTGAAATCGCGTGGATTCCACGTACGCAACCCGTAACGCTCCTGCTTCGCCGCACGGCTCGTGATACCCCAGTCGGTCAGCGCGCGAAACATTTCAGGAAAGAGCGTGACGATATCGAACTGCATCACTCTCTCCGTGAAGCGAACGTTTTAGTAATCGGCTTCCCAGTCGACGACGATTTTCTTCGCCGCCAGATCCACCGTTTTGACATAGACGCCTACGAACGGGATCAGCCGCTCGCCGGTAACCGGCTTGCCGTCTTTGCCCGTAGCCGCATACTCGGTGCGCAACACCGACTGCGCACCGTTGTCGATCAGATCCGCTACTTTGCCGAGTTCGACGCCGGCCTCGTTGACAACATCGAGACCGAGCAGATCGACCCAGTAATATTCGTCGGTTCCGAGCGCAGGGAAATCGCTGCGGCACACGTAGACGCGGTAACCGCGTAGCGCTAGCGCTTCATCACGGTCGGCCGGGCCGCCCAGATGCGCAACGATACTGTCGCCATGAACCTTCGCCTGCAGGCGGGCCGCCGATTTACGCTCGCGGCCCTTTTCGAGCCACCAGCGCCTGGCGCTGAGCAAGGCGTCGCCGCCCTGGCCGGCGTCCGCGTGCGCGGCCACCTTCACCCAACCCTTGAGTCCGTATGCATCGACGATCGCGCCGACTTCGACTGCGTCGTCAGGCCAGCTTTCCGCCGATTCAGCACGCATTTCCTGCGCGGCTGGTGCCTTTTGGGCATCTGCGGCAGGCCGTTCGACCGGCTTGCGCACAAACGCGCCGAATGACGCTCGCGCTGCCGACTGCGTCTTCGCGCGACCTGAACTGCCCGAATCACGCTCCGACATCAGCGAACCTCACCTGCATACGTCAAACCTGTACACCCGAAGCTCGCGCAGAACCGCTGCCGCACGAGCCGACGATGCACCTTGATACTGCATTTACGCAGCCGGCTGCGCCTTTTGCGCTTCCTTCACCAGACGCTGGACGGTCGGCGACAGTTGCGCGCCAACGCCTTGCCAGTACGTCAGGCGGTCTTGAGCGATACGCAGCGACTCACCCTTCGTGGCGACCGGGTTGTAGAAGCCGACGCGCTCGATGAAGCGGCCGTCACGACGGCTGCGCGAATCGGTTGCGACGATGTTGTAGAACGGGCGCTTCTTCGAGCCGCCACGAGCCAAGCGGATGATGACCATACTAGAATCCTTGAAAACCGGGGTTCGAAACTACTGAAACACGCGATTATATCCCGAAACCGGATGCACAACAAACACTTAGCGGGATAAAGCACAGAACGGCGGCGCAGCGGGCGATCGAAAGTGCTCGGCCCAACCGTGAAAGCAGGCCGCGCGACGGGCCCGACAGCGGCATGCGGCGCCCGCGACCGGGTTTCCGTTCGCTGCGCGCGATAGCGTCGCGCGGTTGCGACGCCGTCTCGTTTCCGCCTGCGACACTGACTGCACTTCGCGCATGCATCGCGTGCCGCGCTTGCTGTCCACGCTTGCCCGAATGCCAGCATAACCGCGCGCACGTGCCGCGTCCGACACGGGCGGCGTAGAATGCGCGTCGGCTGTGCGCGGCGCGCACAGCCATCTAATGCAGTCCGCGCAGTCCGTTCCAGTCCGTCATCCTGTCGCTCATGTTCATGGCCACCGTCGCTACGCACAACTCGCGCTTTCGTTCCAAGACACTGACCGCCGCGCTCGCGCTTTTCTTCGGGACGCTCGGCGCGCATCGCTTCTACCTGTATGGATCGCGCGATGTGTGGGGGTGGCGCACCTCGTCGGAACGATTGTAGGCATTCCGGGCTTCATGTTGCTCGTTGCAACCGAACGCACGTCGATGACGGGCTGGCTGCTGGCGTTTCCCGGGGCCGTCTCGATGCTCGCCGCCTTTCTCGCAGCACTCGTCTACGGGCTGCGCCCCGACGACAAATGGGACGCCCAGTTCAATACGAGGACAGAACACCGCAGCCGCTCGGGCTGGACTGTCATCTTCATCGTGATTTTTTCGCTGCTGATCGGCGCGTTCCTGCTGATGACCGGGCTCGCGCTGTCTTTTCAGACCTATTTCGAATCTCAAGTCCAGGCCGCAAAAGCGATCTCCCAATAATTGCAGCGACCACCCGCGAGCCGCTCAAAACAGGCTGAGTTGCGTCGTATCGGGCACGGTCGGCTTGAGCGGCTCCACGCGCTTGAAATGCGACATGTCGAGGATGCCGTGGTTGCGCGCATTCACACCCAGCCGCCGCACCGCGTTCGCAAAGCGTTGTCTTAGCAGGTCGGCCCATAGACCTTCGCCCTTCATCCGCGTCGCAAACGACGCGTCGTAATCCTTGCCGCCGCGCATGTCGCGCACACGATTCATCACGCGCTCGGCCCGATCGGGAAAGTGCGCTTCCAGCCATCCTTTGAACAGCGGCGCGACTTCCCAAGGCAAACGCAACACGATATAGCTCGCGCTCGTCGCGCCCGCTTCCGCGCAGGCCTCGAGCACGCGCTCCATGTCCTGGTCCGTGACAAACGGGATGACGGGCGCAATGCTGACACCCACAGGTATGCCTGCTTCGCTCAGCGCGCGGATCGTTCTGAGCCGCCGTGCAGGCGTCGCGGCGCGCGGCTCGAGTGTGCGGGCGATGTCGGCGTCCAGCGTCGTCACAGTGATCGCCGCCATCGTCAGCCCTTTTTCGGCCATCGGCGCGAGCAGATCGATGTCGCGCTCGATCAGCGAGTTTTTCGTGATCGCGGCGAATGGCTGGTTGTGCTCGCTCATCACCTGGATCACGCGCCGCGTCAACCGCAGATCGCGTTCGACTGGCTGCCACGCGTCCGTATTCACGCCAAGCGCGATCGGTTCCGGCAAATAGGATTTCTTCGCCATCTCACGCGCAAGCAACTCGGGTGCGTTCACTTTCGCATAGATCCGGCTTTCGAAATCGAGTCCCGGAGACAACCCGAGATAGCTGTGCGTCGGCCGTGCGAAACAGTAGATGCAGCCATGCTCACAACCGCGATACGGATTCAGCGACACGCTGAAAGGAATATCCGGCGACTGGTTATGCGTGAGAATGCTCTTTGCGCGTTCCTCGAACACCTGTGTGCGCAGCACCGGACGGCCGCACTCTTCTTCCGATGACGCGACCCAGCCATCGTCCACCGTTTCGCGCTGGTCAACTTCGTAGCGGCCCTGCAGGTTCGTGACCGCGCCCCGCCCTTTGCGCGGAGCGGGCGGCGCGATCGGATATTCGGGAATATTTCGGTCGGAGTCGGTCACGATTTGACGTCAAAAGCAGCACTGATTACTGTACAAATATACAGTGTTTACGGCTTTTGTCGAGCGTGACTTTCAGGGTCGGTTCAACCTTCATGTGACACCCGCGGGCACAGCCCACTGGGTCATTCGGCGACCGCAATCGTCAGCGTTTCCTTGATTTCTTCCATCACGACATAGCTCTTCGACTGCACGGCGCCCGGCAGTTGGAGCAGGATGTCACCGAGCAGCTTGCGGTAGTCGGCCATTTCGCCGATGCGCGCCTTGATCAGATAGTCGAAGTCGCCCGAGACGAGATGACATTCGAGCACTTCGGGAATCTTCTGCACCTCGCGCCGGAACTGGTCGAACATGTTGCCGCTCTTGTGGTCGAGCGTGATCTCGACGAACACCAGCAGCGCGGCGCCCAGTTCCGCCGGGTTCACGCGCGCGTGATAGCCGGTGATGACGCCGTCGCGCTCCATCCGTTTGACGCGCTCGATGCACGGCGTCACCGACAGACCCACCTGTTCGGCAAGTTCCTTCATGGCGATCCGTCCGTCGTTCTGAAGGATTTTCAGGATCTTGTGATCGAGTTTGTCGAGTGCCCGGACCGGGTGACGTTGTGTACGCATGGTTTCTACTGAAAATCAAAAAAATACGATAACAAAACCTACCCGGACACACATAGTATAGCGGATAACACTGGGCAACCGGCCTAACGCCTCGTTAATCGAACAAAATCACGAAAAACGAGGTTTCCCAGCACGCCGCGAGCCTTTCGACCTTTACTGGAGCAGCTATGCGAGTCGTCGTTTTGGGCAGTGGCGTCGTTGGGGTAACGAGCGCCTATTATCTTGCGCGCTCGGGTCACGAAGTCACCGTGATTGACCGCGAAGCGGGCCCCGCGCTCGAAACGAGCTTTGCCAACGCCGGCCAGATCTCGCCGGGCTATGCGGCGCCGTGGGCCGCGCCGGGCGTGCCGCTGAAGGCCGTCAAATGGATGTTCCAGAAGCACGCACCGCTCGCCGTCCGGCTCGACGGCACGCAATTTCAGCTCAAATGGATGTGGCAGATGCTGCAAAACTGCACGTCCGAGCGCTACGCCGTCAACAAGGGCCGCATGGTGTGCCTTGCCGAGTACAGCCGCGACTGTCTGCAGGCGCTGCGGTCCGAAACGGGCATCCAGTACGAAGGGCGCACGGGCGGCACGCTCCAGCTGTTCCGCACGCAGCAGCAACTCGAC
>BBSL01000378.1 GCA_001319865.1 Burkholderia sp. E7m39
GGCGATGTCGACGCCCGTGTTGTCCGACTTCACGCGGACCTTCACGTTGTAGTCGACCACTCTCTTGACTGGCACCAGGATTTTCATGCACACGCTCCAAAGTTACGAATACGTCAACCCGAAGGACATTATAGCGAGAGCCTCTGCGGCAGCCGCTCCGGGATTGCTTCTATGAGGATATCGCTTGCCGACGGCGCGGCGAAATTAGCGAACGGTCGTGCTATTCTATATCTAAAAAAACCCGGAGGCCAAGTCCGGGTTGCTACGGATTCTTCAGACATCACGGCCCGACACGCGCCTGTCTCTGCAAAATGCGGCGTGTCCACGGTTCACCAGGACGCGACCACCGCGCCGCCAAATTTGCTTTCGATGTACTGCTTCACTTCCGGCGAGTGGTAAGCGGCGATCAGCTTCGCCACCCACGGCTTGTTGCGGTCCGCCTCGCGGATCGCGAGGATGTTCACGTACGGACCCTTCGGGTCTTCGATGGCGATGGCGTCCTGCTTCGGCTTCAGACCGGCTTCCATCGCGAAGTTCGTGTTGATCGCGGCCGCGTCGACGTCGCCGAGCGAGCGTGGAATCTGCGCCGCGTCGAGTTCGACGATCTTCAGCTTCTTCGGGTTCTCGGCGATATCGAGCGGCGTCGCCTTCAGGCCTGCGTCGGCGCGTAGCTTGATCAAGCCCTGCTTCTGCAGCAGCAGCAGCGCGCGGCCGCCGTTGGTCGGATCGTTCGGCACGGCGATCTTCGCGCCCGCCGGCAATTCGGCCAGCGTTTTGAACTTCTTCGAGTAGATGCCCATCGGGAACGTGACGGTATCGGCAATCTTGATCAGCTTGTAGCCGCGGTCCTTCACCTGCGCCTGCAGATACGGCTCGTGCTGATAGCTGTTCGCGTCGAGGTCGCCGCCCGCGAGCGCCGCGTTCGGCTGCACGTAGTCCGAAAACTCGATGACCTTGATGTTCAAGCCATTCTTCGCCGCGACTGTCTTGACCACTTCCATCAGTTGCGCGTGCGGGCCGCCCGTCACGCCGACCTTGATCGATTCGTCGGCGAATGCGACGGACGTTGCGCCGAACAGCGCGGCAGCACCGAATGCAGCCGCGAGCTTGAGAATGAAACGACGTTGCATGACCAAACCTTTGTATTTTGAAGAATGTTTATTTGTGGCTCATTTGTGACTCAAGCGACGCACGAGCCAATCCCCGAACGACTGCACCAGTTGCACGAAGACGATCAGGATCACGACGACCGTCACCATCACTTCCGGCAGGAAACGCTGATACCCATAACGAATGCCAAGATCGCCGAGACCGCCGCCGCCGATCGCGCCCGCCATCGCCGAATAGCCGACCAGCGACACGAACGTGATCGTCAGCCCCGCGACGATGCCCGGCAGCGATTCCGGCAGCAGCACCTTGAAGACGATCTGCGACGTGGTCGCACCCATCGCCTGCGCGGCTTCGATCAGCCCGCGGTCGACTTCGCGCAGCGCGGTTTCGACCAGGCGCGCGATGAACGGCGCGGCGGCGATCGTCAGCGGCACGACGGCGGCCGCCGTGCCGATCGACGAACCGACAACCAGCCGCGTAAATGGAATCACGGCGACCAGCAGGATGATGAACGGCACCGAGCGCACAGCATTGACGACCACGCCCATCGCGCGATTGAACGGCAGGTTCTGCAGCACGCCCTGACGGTCGGTCAGATACAGCGCGACGCCGAGCGGCAAGCCGACGGCCGCGCCGATCAGCCCCGAGATGCCGACCATGATCAGCGTCTCCCAGAACGACTGCACGAACATATCGAACATTTCACTCAACATACGACAACTCCTCGACCACTACGCCCTGTTCGCGCAGGAACGTCATCGCCTGCGCCACCTTCGTCGGCTCGCCGCCCGCGAGCACCGCGAGCGAGCCGAACGCCTGCCCCTGAATCTCGTCGATCTGGCCATGCAGGATGTTGAAGTCCAGTTCGTAGCGGCGAATCGTCTCCGACAGAATCGGCTGATCGACGCCCGAGCCCGTAAACGCGAGCCGCAGCAGATGGCCGCTGCCCGTCTTCAGCCGCTCGGCGACGCGCACCTTGAGGGTGGGCGGCAGTTCCTGCGCGATCACGTCGCCGATCAGTGCGCGCGTCACTTCATGATGCGGCTGCAGGAACACGTCGATGACCTTGCCCTCTTCGACCACGCGGCCGTTGTCGAGCACCGCGACGCGATCGCACACCTGCTTGATCACTTCCATCTGGTGCGTGATCAGCACGATGGTCAGCTTCAGCTCGCGGTTGATGCGCTTGAGCAGATCGAGAATCGCGCGGGTCGTTTCGGGATCGAGCGCGGACGTGGCTTCATCTGACAGCAGCACTTTCGGCTTGCTTGCGAGCGCGCGCGCAATGCCCACGCGCTGCTTCTGGCCGCCGCTGATCTGCGACGGATAGCGATCCTTCTGCGCCGACAACCCGACCAGTTCGAGCAGCGGCAGCACATGAGCCTCGATTTCCGCGCGCTTCATGCCGGCGAGTTCGAGCGGCAACGCGACGTTGTCGAACACCGTGCGCGATGACAGCAGATTGAAGTGCTGAAAGATCATGCCGATTTCGCGACGCGCCTCGCGCAGTTGCGCGGCGGGCATCGTCGTGAGATCGCGGCTGTCGACGACGACGTTGCCTTCCGTCGGGCGCGTCAGCAGGTTGATGGTGCGCACCAGCGTGCTCTTGCCGGCACCGCTGCGTCCGATGATGCCGAACACCTCGCCTTGAGGAATCGACAGATTGACGTTGTGCAGCGCTTCGACCCAGCCCCGTGGCCCCGGAAAACGCTGCGAAAGATTGCGTAGTTCGATCATGAAAAACGAAACGGCGGACTCGCCGGCGAGCATCGAACGCCCGGGCTGCGCCGCCGCGACTTTTATTGGGATTTGAACGCGCGATTTTACCGCACAGGCGTCATATCCTTTAATAATCAATTCACCCGCTTTCATAACGCACGGGAATTAGAGGATTGTCCCGCGAGATCGTCGGCGATCCTTGGCGCGCGCCCCGCTATGATCGACCGCAATCTCAATAACGATCGAACCATGCGAATGGAGACCTCGCCCGCAGGCGCCCTCGCGCCGAATCCGGAACGTACGCGCGTCGTCACACGCGACGGCCTCGAACTGCCGCTCTACCGCTGGCGCGCGGCGGGGCTGCGGTGCGCGACGGTCGCGCTGGTGCATGGGCTGGCCGAGCACGCCGGTCGATACGCGGCGCTTGCGCGCGCCCTGAACGCGAGCGGTATCGAGCTGATCGCGATCGACCTGCGCGGCCACGGCCAGGCGCCGGGCCGGCGCGTATGGATCGAGCGCTTCGACGACTATCTGCTAGATGCCGACGCGCTCGTCGCCGAAGCGGCTCACGGCGACGGTCCGCTGTTCCTGATGGGTCACAGCATGGGCGGCGCAATCGCGGCGCTGCACGCAATCGACAGGCATGACAGCCAGCGGCGTGTGCTGAGCGGCCTGATTCTGTCGAGCCCCGCGCTCGCGCCCGGCCGCGACGTGCCGCGCTGGATGCTCGCGCTGAGTCAAAAGATCAGCCGCGCGTGGCCCCGCTTTCCGGCGATGAAAATCGACGCGGCGCTGCTGTCGCGCGACTCCGCCGTCGTCGAGGCGAATCTGAATGATCCGCTCGTGCACCACGGCGCCGTTCCCGCTCGCACGGGCGCTGAACTGCTGCTCGCGATGCAGCGCATCGAGCAGGGCCGCGCAACGCTGCGCATGCCGCTTCTCGTCTGGCACGGCACCGCCGACAAACTCACCGAGCCCGAAGGCAGCCGCGATTTCGGCGCGCACGCCGGCTCGCCCGACAAGACGCTGACGCTCTACGAAGGCAGCTATCACGAGACGATGAACGACCTCGACCGCGAACGCGTGATCGATGCGCTCGTCGCTTGGATATTGAAGCGATCGGAGTGAAGCGGGCTAGCGCCCTGAAGTGTGCGGCCAGTCGGGCGGCCGTTTGTCGATGAACGCCTGCACGCCTTCGAGCGCGGACTCGTCCATCATGTTGCAGGCCATCGTCTGTCCGGCCAGCTGGTAAGCGGCCTCGATGCCCATTTCGAGCTGCCGGTAGAACAGGCCCTTACCGGCTTCGACAGCCTCGCGCGGCTTCGCGCAAATGCTGCTGGCGAGCGCGGCGATTTCGATATCGAGGCTGTCCATCGGCACCACGCGATTGACGAGGCCCTGCTGCTTCGCGGCCATCGCGTCGATGAAGTCGCCCGTCAGCAGCATATCGAGCGCGGCCTTGCGCGACAGGTTGCGCGACAACGGCACGGCAGGGGTCGAGCAGAAGAGCCCCAGATTGACGCCCGACACAGCGAAGCGGGCGGTGTCCGCGGCGACGGCGAGGTCGCACATCGCGACCAGTTGACAGCCCGCCGCAGTCGCGATGCCGTGCACCCGCGCGATGACGGGCTGCGGCAGCCGCTGGATGGCGAGCATCATTTTCGTGCAGCGCGCGAACAGCGACTGGTAATACGCCAGCGACGGCGCCGCGCGCATTTCCTTCAGATCGTGCCCGGCGCAAAACGCGCGGCCCGCGCCCGCTATCACCACCACGCGCGCTTCGCTCTTTGCGATTTCGGCGAGATGCGCCTGCAACTGGTCGAGCAGCGCTTCGGACAGCGCGTTGAACGCGTCCGGCCGGTTCAGCGTCAGACGCACGACGCCGCGCAGGTCGAACGCGTCGTGCGTGACTTCGATCAGTGAGGCCGATGCGGCGCTAGTCATGACTGAGCTCTCCTCGATGCGCGCGGGCCGCGCTCAGATGTCCGCCAGCGCCCGCACGTGCGCGACGACGCTGCGTCCAAGCGCCGACAGGTTGTAGCCGCCTTCCAGACAGCTGACGATGCGCCCTTTGGCGTACTTGTTCGCGACCTGGCGGATCTGTTGCGTGATCCACGCATAATCGTCCTCGACGAGGGCCATGTTGCCGAGATCGTCTTCGCGATGCGCGTCGAATCCCGCCGACACGAACAGCATCTCCGGCTTGAACGCATCGAGGCGCGGCAGCCAGATCATGTCGATGGCTTCGCGCACGACCATGCCTTTCGAGCGCGCCGCGATGGGTACGTTGCACATGTTCGGCGCCTGGTTGTCAGCGCCCGTGAACGGATAGAACGGGTGCTGGAAGATGCTGCACATCAGCACGCGCGAGTCGTTCGCGAACGCAGCTTCCGTGCCGTTGCCGTGATGCACGTCGAAATCGATGATGGCAACGCGCTCGAGCCCATGCACTTCGAGCGCATGCCGCGCGGCAATCGCCACGTTGTTGAAGAAGCAAAAGCCCATCGCGCGCGCCGGCTCCGCGTGATGACCGGGCGGGCGCACGCTGCAAAAAGCGTTGTCGTGGCGCCCTTCGATCACGGCATCCGTTGCCGCGACAGCCGCGCCCGCCGCGCGCAACGCGGCCGTCCACGTGTGCGGGTTCATCGACGTGTCGGGATCGATCTCCGCGTAGCCCGTGCTCGGCGCGCGCTCGCGGATGTAGTCGACGTGCGCCCTGGTATGCACGCGCAACAGCGCGGCTTCGTCGGCGAGCGGCGCGGACTCGCGCTCGATCAGCTCGCCGATGCGGCTCGCGATCAGTTGATCTTCGATGGCCTGCAGGCGAGCCGGGCATTCGGGATGCCACTGACCCATTTCATGCTGCAGACAATCTGGGTGGGAATAGAAACCGGTTGTCATGAGTTGATTTCGGGCAGCGCATTTCGCGAAAAAGCAAGCGTGCGCTGCATGTCTCCGTCCATTGGCGCAAGCCGGTTGCGCGAATACTACGAAGTTACCACACGAAGCGCCCAGACCGTGACGCCGCAACGTTTCTGCGCAGTTTCGAAGAAGTCGGTCGGGTATACTGCCCCGTACCTTTTTTGGCCTGCACAGATCCAGTTCACCATGACCGTCAAGCTTGCTTCGTCCGCACAACTTCGGCTACGCGCAACGGCTGTAGCCGCCGCACTGACCATCGCATGGTGCGGATTCGCGGGGGTCGGTCCGGCTTCGGCGCAGACCGTCAGCAGCAAGCCGCGCACGCTCGTGGCGCAGGGCCAGCCCGAACAGCCAACACAGGGCCAGACGTTCGAAGAAGAGATCGTTCCGCAGCGCTACGCGAATAACGCGAATGTCGACGCTTTCGTCAACGATATGGCCGCGCGTTACGACTTCGATCCCGACGCGTTGCGCGCGCTCTTTGCGCGCGTCAGCTATTCGGCCACCGCCGTGAAGCTCGTGACGCCGTCGCCCACGCCGTCCATCAAGAATTGGCGCGTGTATCAGGCGCGCTTTCTCGATCCGGTGCGCATCAACGCGGGCGTGAAATTCTGGCGCGCAAACCAGGCAACCTTGCAGCGCGCGTACGAACAGTTCGGCGTGCCGCCCGAGGTGATCGTCGGCATCATCGGCGTCGAGACCATTTACGGGCGCTACATGGGCAACTTCCGCGTGCTCGATGCGCTCACCACGCTGACGTTCGATTACCCGAACACGCCGAATCGCGCGGAGCGGCAGGTGACGTTCCGCAAGAATCTTGAAGACTATCTGGTGTGGACGCGCGACTCGCAAATCGATCCGACCACGGTGCTAGGCTCCTACACGGGCGCGATCGGCATTCCGCAGTTTCTGCCGAGCAGCATCGTGCAATACGCGGTCGACTACGACGGCAACAAGCGCATCGACCTGCGCACGAGCCAGGCCGATGCGATCGGCAGCGTCGCGAACTATCTGAAGCAAAACGGTTGGGAAACGGGGCGCCCCGTCGTCTGGAACATCGCGACGGATACGGGCAGCCTCGGCATCGCGCAGGCTGCCGCGACGGGCGCGCCGGAGCCGAGCTGGTCGCTGCAGCAGTTGCTGAAGGCGGGCATGCTGATGGACCAGCCAGGCCTCGACACGAGGGCGGAGGCCGGCACGCCCGTGACTGTCGTCGATCTGCCGTCGCCGGGCCGGCCGACGGAATATACGTTGGGCCTCAAGAACTTCTATGTGCTCACGCGCTACAACCGCAGTTTTTTCTATGCGCTCGCCGTATATCAACTCGGCGAACGCGTGAAGGCGCAGATGTCGGCGACGGAAGCAGGCGATGCATCGGCGCCCGGGGCGACGCAGTAATCGCGTTCGTATGATCCAAACGAAAACGCCGGCATCTGCCGGCGTTTTTTGTGGTGCGCGTTTCGCGGCGGCGATTATGCCGGGAACACGCCCGTCGACAGATAACGGTCGCCGCGATCGCAGACGATAAACACGATCGTCGCGTTCTCGACCTGACGCGCGATACGCAGCGCAACTTCGCACGCTCCCCCCGACGAAATGCCGCAGAACACGCCTTCGACAGCCGCCATCCGGCGCGCCATCGCTTCGGACGCCGCCTGACTCACGCTTTCGACGCGATCGACGCGGCTGCGGTCGAAAATCTTCGGCAGATAGGCCTCGGGCCATTTGCGGATGCCCGGGATGCGCGAGCCCTCTTCCGGTTGCGCACCGATGATTTCGATGCCGGGATTCTGTTCCTTCAGATACTGCGACACGCCCATGATCGTGCCCGTCGTGCCCATTGCCGACACGAAATGCGTGATGCGCCCTTCCGTGTCGCGCCAGATTTCCGGGCCCGTGGCTTCGTAATGCGCGAGCGGATTGTCCGGGTTGCCGAACTGGTCGAGGATGATGCCCTTGCCTTCGCGCTGCATCTGCTCGGCGAGATCGCGCGCGTATTCCATGCCGCCCGTGACGGGAGTGAGCAGGATTTGCGCGCCGTATGCGGCCATGCTCTGGCG
>BBSL01000379.1 GCA_001319865.1 Burkholderia sp. E7m39
TTTTGAGACATTGGACGTGCTTTCGCGAACGGCCGATAACCCTCGATTAACGGCCCTCCCAAAAAACCGGCGGCGTGGCGTTTGACCCGCGCAGTAACGCAGCTGCGGCACGTACGGCGAAGACCTGCATAACCATTAGAACGCCATCTGGACGCAGACAACGACTAACCTTGGACAGCGTCCCTTTTTCGCGTGGACGCTGCCTTTAACGCAATGCGCTCTGCAATCGGCTGGGTGGTGCGGGCTCAGGGCATGAAGCAGGAATCCGTCAAGCTCGTGCCGGCACCCGGACGCCGCGTACCGCGGTGCCCGACATTGCGTAGGCGATCGGGATGCGTGGCTCGCGCGCAAGCAGGAAAACGATGCCCTGCATGAGCAGGTCGTCCCGGCGATCTCGGCACGACGCAAGCTTCGCTTTCACACGTCAAGATTTAGTTTGCTTTTCGACGGCATTGAGCGCATGGTGAAAAGATCCAGATGTACCTGACCGCCCTTTCGCATCCGGACAGGCATCGGTTCATGACGGTCAGTATCGCTTAAGGAGCGTGCCATCATGACCATTCCCACCATCGAATACAGAGGGTACGAGCTACGTGCGTACTCTCACCAGGTGTTTCCGCTACATCGTGATCCGTATGCCAAAGGACCAAGGCAGTTCTCATCGTTCGTACGGATCGACACCATTCCGTCCGGCGAAGTCAAGGCACGGCGCTATGCAACGTTGTTCGACGCGTTAAGTCCCACCACCGCAGGTGACGCCATCGACCTCGCGATGCAATACGGCAAAGACATCGTCGATGGCAAAGTTGAGCCAACCGAACTATGACATACCGAATGTGAGTCAGCCCGCAGCTGAGTGGAGCAAGTCATGCAATATCCGCTTTATGTGCACCGGGACGGCAATACCGGCTTTCGCGCCAGTTTTCCCGACCTTCCCCGAGCAGTTGCGCGTGGCCATTCGTTCGATGAACTGAAACGCAACGCACAGGAGGTTGTCGAGCTGATGTATGACCGCAGCGAGCAACTCATACCCGCTCCCACCTGCAGTACGTCGGAGTTGCAATCGCTCGACATGGACGATGGGAAAGGGATCTGGATGTTCATCGAGATCAATCTGGCACGGGTTACCTCGAAAGCCGTGAGCGTTCAATTCAGTCTGCCCGAGAGTCTGCTGCAGAGAGTCGACGCTGCAGCAAAAGAGCGTCACTCGACGCGCTCTACGTTCTTTACGCTGGCTGCCGTACACGAACTTGGAAACCGGGACGAAGGGCAATTGCCCTAGACGCCGGTTGTCCGGCAGATGTCCGCGGACCGATGTCGTCGCACGCCACGACCGGCGTCACCAATCAAGACTAGAACTTACGATGTGCCGCGTCGTCCCGACTATCGAGGGCGACGCCAACCGCCTGTTGGCGAACCGGTTTGTTCGATAGTAGGAGTGCGTCATGATTGACGATCAGGTAAATGCCGAAGAACTGGCAGAAAGCCGGAGACAGAGAGAGGCTGCGGCCAATGCGACAGATGATGGCATGCGGGTGGTCCGGGAAGATAACGAGCGAGATGCCGCCGAAGGGATTCGACACAGAACAGCGAAGCAATGGGTCAGGCACGCAAGAAAATGGCTGGGTGCTGGCAGCGGCTTTTTGCGACGCTGAACGTCGGTGACTCATAAGGAAAATATTGTTCCGCCCTGAGACGGCGGAGGCGGAAGAACCGGCGAAGGGTCGGTTCTCTCGCAGTGGGGCGGCATCGTTCCGGTACAAAAGTCCTAACCAGGCTCTGACGCCAGATCTGCTAGCGCAGGTTTGAGAAGACCGGCTACGGTGCCATATCGCGATCCAGGCGAGGTGGCATGGATTTCGACGTGAAGCCGCACGCGTGAAGCATCCGCGGCTCGTGTGACAAGTTCGGGCCGCCCGAGCCCCGGTACGGCAGCGTGCAGACATGCCAGCCCGGCCGGTACAGACTTGATCTGTGACACCGAATCACTTCTGCAAGGATCCTGATGTCGCGCTACCAATTCGAAATCGACCTGACGCACCTCGAACAGATCATCCCATTACTTGTGCGCGGAAATCCGCTCGCGCTATCGTACTGGCGACGTCGCATTTCTTCGCTATCGACGCAGCAGGGTCTGCTACCCGATGGGAACAGGCGCGTAACCCGACTGCTTGGTGTATTCGATGAAGTCGAGCGCGCATTGACATCAGGCAAGGCCACCGCCAGACGGTCACCGGGATGAACCGCGACGCGTTTACGTCCCGGTCGCAGCGCCTTGAAATCCGGTGACAGGCGCTCGAATTCCCGCTTGATCACGGTTCAGCACTCGCAATATAACGGAGGCCGCAGTGACGCCTCTCAAGACGGCGAAGACGGATTGGGTCAAATGGTACCGGAGTAGCGGAATGGATCTGCTCACGACGGCGGGCGAAGTGAATTGCTCCGCCCGCATCGCGTCAGAACTCCGAAACCCTATTACTCCTTTCCCCCACCGTTGATCCCGCTTCCGCTTCGCCATACCTGCTTTCCCCGCTCGGAGAGCTCGCCGCAACTATGCTCCGCGTCGGCCTCCGTCCCTTCGATCGCCATTTCGCCGCCGGCCTGTTCCTGTGCCTTTTGCTTCTGCCTGTGCCGCGCTGCCACAGCTTCATCGTGCGACCTGCCTGCGTAATTCATGGTCATCTCGCCAACTCCTTAAGAAAGTAGTCTTTGCAACGTGCAAAGCTGCCCAGCGCGTGTCATCTCTGGAGCGACAATCCCAATTGCTCGCGTAGCCGGTCCAATAGATGGTGCTCATCCATCCAACGGATCTCCCGCTTGCGCAGAAGGCTGTGCCTGTATCGCCGCAGCGACACGCCGAACATCAGCGCCAGCCCGACCGCGATGCCCCACATTGCATACGTCATATCATCCTTTTCAATCTGTTTTCGCTTTACATACGGCGACAGACCGCACGATAGAGAAATAGCACGCGCGCGCCCCAGCGCGTCCAAAAATCATGTCGAATCATTCAGTGCTTGTGGTGCAGCCAGTCGCGAATTGGATGCACGTCTAGCCAGCGGGTGACCGGCGCGTCCTTGTGTTCTCGCCTGTACCGCGCTGTTGCGAGTGTCGCGACGCATAGCAGCACCACGATCCCCACTACAAAACTAATCATTGACTGGGTCATGGCAGCCTCCTTTGAGGTCAGAACCATGCTTATATTTTAGGTGGCCAGGGAAATAGCAGGCGCCATCTTCATTCAACGCTCCTTGTTTCGCGCGAACCGTGTCGAGCGGCTGCATACTGCGATACAGCCAGCGACGCTACTCAGCGGGTCCAAGGGTCCAAGGATGACGTTCCGGCGTGGCCGGACGAACGGTCGATTCAGACTACCTTGCGCTAAATGCAGCACAGGCAATGGTTGCACCCCTGATCGTCGTCAGAAGCCAAGCGGCGTTGCCCCGTTAGGACGGTGTGCAGGGCGCTCCAGGAAGCCGGGGATTGGCAGATCTGGAAGCATTCTCGCGACAGGTCTGTAGCTCATGAAATCGAAATATCGATTCTGGGGAGCGCCGACATACTGCTTCTTTGCGATTTCGAGAACCTTTTCATGAAACTCGTCAAAGGCACCAGGCACCGACCGCTCGTCGGATCCAACGTCAGATTGCAGATTTCTGAGCATGGCGTCGTCGACCACGAAGGTGATTTCGCGTGAATTGTCGTACCCCCCAGAAACACACGCAATGTCGGGAGGCATCATAGCTACGGCTGGGGTTGGGAAATTTAAGCACCGCGATCAACTCTTCGCGCGCACGGCCGAGTAGCGCCACTTACTGGCGTTGGAGTCGATCGTGGCGTAACTGACACGTCTTTGCTCTGCTCTCAGAGCATCCGCTGCGTCGAGTGTATGAGCACGCGTCCTGCGTTCGACGGCATACTCGCTCTCGCTGCCAATTGCAGCCGAAGCAGGTTTGAATTGTGATCGCATGATGGGCTCCGAAGCTGGAGGTCGCGCGTGGGCGACCCGTCTCCCCACTGTATACCCTTTGGCTGGCACCAACGTTTTTATTTGCCGGGGATCCTTGTAGTTCAGTTTTCCGAAACGTTTATACAATGCGACCTTGAAGAATTCGCTCGGACGGCGACCGCCGTCGCTTGTCCAGCGCCTTTTGCTCCGCTATACGCAGGCGCTGATCACTAGATGGCGGCGACCGCCGACGGAGCAGATTGCGCTGGTGGGTACCACTGCCGCTCCGGGAGAGGTCATGACTGACCTTCACGAATTACCCGTGCGGGATCGGTGGGCGCGCCTGCACTTCGCGTCGTGGGTCACTTGCTTGCCGCACCGCCTGAACGGGGGGACTGCGAAAACTCATCACCGCGTTGCCCACCAAACGCCGGCGTCGCCCCCTGACTGACGACGATGTGCAGTTCGGCCGCTCCAACCGTTCAGTCGCCGGGCGCTCGGGGGAAAATACCGCCTCACCACGATCGGGACGTGAGGCTCTCGCTTCAAGGCTGAACCTCATACGGTGGACACGTGGACAGGTGCTGATCGTCTACCGCACGGCCGACGGTGAAGTGATACAGGCTTTGCCAGGTGTGATCCTCCACGCCGAGCAGTGCGTGCATTTCATCATCGAAAAAGCAGCCAATCCCTGTCGCGCGCACGCCGGCGGCTTCGGCTTCGAGATAGAGCACCTGGCCAAGAATGCCGCATTCCCAGAACAGATGGCGATAACGCCATGGCTGTTTCAACGCGATTCCGAATCCCGCGATCATCCCCAGCGTAAAGCAGGAATCGGCGCCGATATCCTGGTGGCAGCAGATCAACTTTGCCGTGGCGCGTAAATCGTAAGGCAGCAGAAGATAGAGCGGCAGATGATCGGGGCCGGTCTTTTGCCAGAGCCATTCTGGACGTAGAGACCGCTTGAGATCCGGCAGCGCGCGCGGATTTCTCACGAACATATACAGGCCCGGCTCCAGGTCGCCCACGCGGTGCACCATTAGCGCTGCATGCACTGCCGCAGGAGACACCAGCGCATTCCACGGCGGCGTGTCATGACGTGGCAACAGGCACGCCAGCATGCTGAAAAACGCCGCCTTGGCGATGGACGTCGTACCGTCGAAATTCACCGCGCTGCGACGCTGCCGCGCGATCCGGGCAAAGCTGAGATCAAGGGCGGGCGCCGCGGGCGACGGATGCAGCTCTGGATTCGGCGAGGTTGGTTCGCGAGTACGGGCCTTATGCGTGGCGCGATGGATCGAATCGATATCCGGCCACTTCACATGTCCCGGACTCAGCTGATTCGCGCGTCCGTGCCACTGTGCGCTATCCAGGGCGATCAGCATGCGCTCAAGATCAGGCCGCAATGCAGGGTTGCCGATCCAGAGCAAGGCATCCGGCGCCTCTGCTTCTGCCTTCGCGAAGTCTTCTCCGCGGTTCAATGCAAGCAGGTTGGCCACGGCGTCGTCCGCAGCCGCCTCCACCAGCCGCGTCTGCCAGCCAAGCGCTGCCGCGGCGTAACTCACCGCGGCGATGACATGGCCGCTATCGTGCTGGCAGTAGCGCCAGGCGCGTATGCCGTATTTCCACGCCTCGCGCCAAGGGATCGAGCTTATGCCGACCAAGACGCCGCTTTGCGGGAACGCCTCGCTCCATCGTTCGTCATCCACTGCAGCGCGACATTCAAGGGAATGGTCCCGGCTCAGGTAATGGTAGACCCCACCGGACAAGCCGGGCAGAGTCGGACACAGAAGATAGCCCTCGGTCGGATGCAGATTTCCGCTCGAAGGGTTGCAGCGCAGTGCCCACCGCTGGGTCCCGTAGGATTTCCACGCCGACAGGCCGAGCGAAAGTTCGAACAGGATGGCCAGACTGGAAAGATCGAATCTGCGCGGGGGCGGCAAAGCGCCGCAGCGCAGTTCGTTGTAGCGTGTAGTCAGGCTATCCGCGGCTAACGGCAGACCAATGCGCGGTGCGCCGTGAAACACCCGGAACGGATCCGGTTGGGTTGCCCAGTCGAGTATCCCGGGGCCAGGGGCGTAGCCGCTGACGCGATGCTTGCTGCGCTCGTGATATTCAAGCATTGCATGCTTTAACCGGTCCATGTTCCCCTCAGACCAGGAATATCCGCACATGTGGCTGTACAAAACCGGCTGGCTGGACGTCCGGGCGCGGTCGTCATCAAGTCGTGGAATCGAACGCGCTTCGGCAAACTGCTACTGCGTTCGGCGCCTCCTGTGCGATGCCCCGGCAATCGGGTTGTCTTCACGAAAGCCGGGGGATTTTTCCAGCGCTTAGGTCACCCTTCAGGTGTCTTCGAAGGTATTCGGGACCGCCGACTTTAAAAACTCGTGGCCATCCCAGGTTAGCCGCCAGTCGCTACCCATCGAGCGGACGAGATTTGCGTCGGCCAGCAGGTTCAACTGATACCACACACCCCGGTTCGAAACATCGAACGCATCCTTGAGCGCGCTTTCAATGTCATATTCGCTGAGGTGCGGGGATTTGTTTTCCTCGAGAGTCTTCAGTATTGCGAGTGCCAGATTCATATCGCGTTTCACGATTTCCTCCTGTCGCAGATAGGACATACATCGAAAGCGCGCCACGGGTGCAACGTCCGCGCGATCATACCGGGTGTGGCTTGCTGCACGGCTCTTTGCGCTTTCGCACAGTGCCGCGAAAAGGGTGGCACGACGCGAGCCGCGGAGTACACCGCGAGCCCTGTCGTCTCGCCGGTGGGGAGCGCTGATTGCAGAGCTGACCGGCGGCGCCGCAATCGATGTGATTCCGGGTTCCCGACAGGCTCATGCCACGGTCCGAACGCGTCGGGGGTGAATTTCAACACCAGTCGCGAGCGCTGCCTGGGATTCAACGCTTCGGTCCCCTCATACCCTCGGTTTCCATCGCAGCATTCCGCTCTTCGAAGGCTTCAATGGGTTCCATGGTCTCGTCGATGGAAGCTGTCGCGCGTTCTGTGGCCGCCTTCGTTTCGTCGACGGTGGAACCGAGTCCTCCCTCGTCGTCGCTCGGAGGCTCCAGCATGTCTCGAAGCATGGCCTCCAACTCCGGGGTGTCCCACGGCGCGCCATGCTGCTCTTTCTTCTTTATGTAGTGCCTGACTTCTGCGTCCTGCTCCGGCGTCAGGGGAAGACCGCGAAATGTACTTTGGGGGCTAGCGTCGGTCATGGTATTGCTCCGGAATTTATCCATTTTGAGTGTAGCCCTGTTGTGGCCAACGAGCCTCCACTATCGGTCAGCGCATGGACTGGTCCGTCCATTCGCATCGACTCGTCCAGCGAGCGGACGTTGCTGTCGGCACAGATGCGAGCCTTGGCGCTTTGCACAATTGCTGCTGATAGCGGCACCGTGCAAACAATCCCGGGCGGGACAACGTCACGCGATGACATGGTTCAGCGCAGGGGCCTCACGCAGAAGGGACTTTGCGTCTTTTGCGGCAGCTGCAGGCGGTTTCGACCGCTCATGGGCGATGCGCGCAACGATGCAAATTGCGATGGGTCATGAAGGATGGCAGGAACTATGACAAAACTGTCCGGACAGTTTCCCATCGAGCGCGTGCACTAAAGCTGTACGCTGGTGACTCCCGACTGCGACCGATCGGACCCTGATGAGCGCATCGCATTTGGCTTTCACAACCTCAGCCGCAACTACGACGCACTCGGGCACTGCGTAACGTTCTGGGGTTATGACAACGTCGTGAAGGAGATCACGAATATCGGTGTCGGACCGAGGGGAGGGCGGAAGATGCGACTGATCGAAGCGGACGAACGTCAGGTTCCTCCGCGCGTCTGCATTCCACAGCTTGCAGCCACGGATTGGTATCCCAACTGGTTACCATCGCAGTGCGGCACTGAAGGATTTCCTCTCGTTGGGAGGCGACGATGCAATTCGAACTACAGGCCTTCCATATCGACGCGTCACCTCTTAATGCCGGCGGCCATTACTATCCAGTGGTGCGTCGAGATCGCGGCATAGGTGGAGTGATTTGACTACTCGAACCGGATCATTGGAGACCAATATGCAGCCTTGCAATGCCTGTTGCGAATGGGTCGGCAAGCCATCCAGCGCTCCCCCGCATGGCGATCTTGCCGCTTCCGGCGTCAGTGCAATCGGGCCGCCGGGCCGCATGAGGAAAATCGGCAGCAACTCGAACTGCACGGTCTGCGGAAGCTGGCTATACCAAAATACCGCTGATGGCGCCCCTCCTAACGAGTGGGTGATGGGCGAGCATCAGCGCGATTCGCCCGGGAGGACGTGACAAGCGGTGCTTCGAAAATCACGATGGAGACTGGCATGCTGCGACGCAACGAGCTATATAGGGGATGTAAACTGGACGTCGCAGTCGATGGTGACGCACTTGCCGGGTTCTATATCGCCGCACGCAACGTTCCGATGCCAATTGCTCGATTTCGTGACGCGTCGGCTGCATTCGCAGACGGATTCAATCGGCTTCGCGCTGCGGTTGACGAACACCAAGGCAAGCGATGCTAGTCTTGCACATTGGTTCACGGAACCCTGTGGGAAGACACGCGCCGCACGGGAACGGTGGGCTACAACGTGCAGGCTGCAGTTGACGTGAAACGATTGGCTCATGTCGAGCCGGAAACCGCCACTTACGAGTCGTTTCCGAACGCTCAAAGGGGAAGCAATCAGCGACCTTCGCGACACACGGTAACCGGCCAGCACCACCCTGTCGGCAATGGTGTCAGGAAGTGGCGATCGGATCAGGCTTGATGCAGCTCGGCTTCGCTGAGGCGACAGCGGCCATCAGTTCTGACGGAAATACCTGCAGGGACGATCGCGCCTCCTCGGCGCTCCTGCAGTCGAGCCAGTCGCCATATCCTTTCGACCGCACGATCACGATCGAGCGCTGCTCGTCTCTCGGCTTGTGGAAGCGACGCATGAGCGGATGCTCATCGGCATTGATCGGGAGGGTGGCTGTGGATGTCGGCGAACTGAAGGGGGCGCGCTCGACTATGGGGTTGCCCGCGCCGAAGGAATGCGGGATGCTGATCTATACGGCGAAGACGCCGACGGGTGTCCGGTGTGTACGTTAGGCGATCCGTCGAGCGGGAGGTTTTCGCTCCATCGACCGATCCGGAGCAGGCGCGACCGATCATTGCGCACGCTGATGGATGTCCTGCAAATGCAGATGCTTGTGCGCGACGGGTCCACGCCTATGTGGTTCAGGAGATCACTTACCGGATCTGTTGGCCACCTTTGTATAACGTTTTGGCCAGTTCCCGTATTTGGTCGAGACTGCGATCGAACGCGGCGAGCAGATCGGTTTCCTCGCTGCGGGTTCCAGGGTTGAGCTTCATCAGGATCTGGCCATCGACAAGAAACGCGATCTCGCGAGCCTTGTCGTAGCCCCCAAAACACACGCAACGCCTTGATGCGTCGTAAGAACGACTGGGATTGGGAAAGCTGAGCCCGACCACCTTCTTTGCCATCTATTCCCTCGATGAGACGTAGTGCCACTTTGCGGCCTTGACATCAATGCGCGCATCACCCTCAAGCCGCTTCTGGGCACGGTCTGCTTCCGCCTGCCGCAAGGCTTCGGCGCGAGCCCTCCGGGTCGCAACGTGGTCTTCCTGTGTGCTCGACGGGGTCAGGCTCATTGGGGGGCGCTTCAGCATCTGGATGCCTGCAAAAAGAGAGTGTAACTTCAAGGCAATGGCCCGAGGCCAGAAAGCACGCCTGAGCACCGCGACGGGCCACATCAAGGCCGCGATGCTCATTCGCGTGCACGATTCAACACATATTCGTGCTGGGTTTGTCGATCCAGACACGAACGGCGCCGATGAAAGCGGCTTGCGTACTCACGTTGGCTATCCGAGAGTGCGCCGCACGACGCAACAACGCAAGAACAATCGGCAAAGCGGCGGCCGGGTCTTTTGCGGCAAATAGATCGCGACATCCATTAAAAATACGCCCAGAATGGGGCAGAGAGCGGCCCGATCCGTGGTTGCTGAGACGGGGAGCGAAATGCCAAAAGGCGAACAGCGTAGTAATCGCGAGGCAAAGAAGCCTAAACAATCTAAAAAACTGCCATCTCCCAGCCCAGACCGGTTCAAGACACTGTCCCCGAGGGCTTCGGTGTCGAGCGATTCGACGAGGAAGAAGTAGGCGACCGTCGCATGTGAGCGCGCGGTTGTTTCGTTTCAGGTGCGCACAGTGTCGGCCGAGGGCCCCAATCAGTCCGGGAGAAGCCGCGCCGCTGCCATCGACGTGCGCCTTGTTGTCTTCGTCGATAGCCGTATTCAATACGTGTCCGAGTTGTTGACAATTGACGCCCAGTCTGTCCTGTTGCGGTGAGCTTTCTTTCTGGGGACGAAATGGTGAGCAAGTTTGATCGCGGCGAATGGAAATGAGCGCACCTCACCGGCTAACCGTACGGCATCAGAGCGTCTACCGCTACTCGGAGCCCGTGCGCTTCGGCGAGCATCGGATGATGTTCCGCCCGCGTGCGAGTCATGATTTGCGGCTTCTCACCATGCAGCTGCTGATTACACCCACACCCGAACGGCTGCATTGGTTGCACGATGTCTTGGACAACTCGGTCGCAGTCGCGACATTTTCGGCCGAAGCGTCCGAGCTGCAGTTCCGAAGCGAGGTGACGCTCGAACACTGGGAGGCGCCGTTGCCCGATTATTCGCTGGAGCCCTATGCGTCGACGTGGCCCTTCGCATATACGAGCGAGGAGGCCTCCGATCTGGTGAACGCGCGAAGCCGTCAGTACCCGGACGCCGAGGTTGACTTATGGGCGCGACGCTTTATCGAATCCGGCGGCACCACGGGCACGATGACGTTGTTGCGCAGTATGACGCTCGAGATCAAGAACAGCTTCACGTACGTGCGGCGTACCGAGAAGGGCGTTAATCGTCCTGCCGACACCTTACGCCTGCGCTGCGGCAGCTGCCGCGATTTCGCGGTGCTGATGATGGATGCCGTCCGCTCGCTTGGCTTCGCAGCCCGGTTTGTCAGCGGCTATATCTTCGTGCCGGACTACGACGCTACCTTGGGGGGCGGCGCGACCCACGCATGGCTGCAGATCTATCTTCCCGGCGCAGGGTGGGTGGATTTCGATCCGACCAACAGTATCGTCGGCAACCGGCATCTGATTCGTGTGGCGGTAGCGTGGAATTACGAGCAAGTGCTGCCGCTCTGGGGCACGTGGCATGGTGCGACGTATTCGTTCCTCGGTCTCGAGGTCGACGTGAGCGTGACGGAAGACGTCTAAGCGCCCGGCGCGTCACGACTTTTTCAATGCAAGGGTGGCCAGATGAATCTTCGAGTGGGCTATGAACTGATATATGAGTGCGTGCAGCCGACACCGATGATGCTGATGTTGAACACGCATTTTTCCCGAGCGCAGGATGTGTTGTCCGCCGATCTGCTGGCGGTCGATCCCCCGGTGGCGATCAAGCAGTATCGCGATAGCTTCGGCAATCTCTGCAGCCGCATCGTCGCGCCGGCAGGGCTGATTTCGCTCTCCACCACCGCGCTGCTCGACATCTCCGATCAACCCGAGACGAACGAACGGCTCGACTATCAGCATGCCATTGAAACGCTTCCGGATGAATGTCTGATGTTCCTCCTCGGCAGCCGCTATTGCGAAACCGATCTGCTGTCCGACATTGCGTGGAAACTGTTTTCCAGTACGCTTCCGGGGAGCCGCCGGGTGCAGGCGATTTGCGACTACGTGCATCATCACATCACGTTTGGATACGAATTTGCACGGCCGACCAAGACCGCTTTTCAGGCGTGGCAGGAACGCAAGGGCGTGTGTCGCGACTTCGCGCATCTGGCCGTGGCGTTGTGCCGCGCGATGAATATTCCGGCGCGCTATTGCACGGGATACATCAGTGATGTCGGCGTGCCGCCGCCTTGGAGTCCGATGGATTTTGCAGCCTGGTTCGAAGCCTACGTTGGGGGCTCATGGCAGACCTTCGATCCGCGCAACAACGCGCCGCGTACTGGACGTGTGCTGATGGCGCGCGGCCGCGATGCTGCCGATGTTGCGATCAGCAACACATTTGGTCCGACGAAGCTCGTCAAATTCGATGTCCACTGCGCGCCCGAGTGAGTTCGTGCGGCTTTCGGACTACGTCGCTCCGCTTCCAACACAGCAATCATGGACGCAGCAATCCGCCTCTTTATTCAGTTTCGAATTTCAAAGAGTTGAATGGGGGCTCCGCCGTCCATCTGTCAAAGCGATGACGGACAGTCATTTCTTGGTGGTGTCGCAGATGACGCGTTTGGGCGTGTGTTGCCTACCGTCGTCAGGCACCGACCTGCCAGTGG
>BBSL01000380.1 GCA_001319865.1 Burkholderia sp. E7m39
TCGACAAACCGGTGGCTGAAGGCGGGCTTCATGTCAGCCGCTTCTACGCGTCCCTGTTTTTGTTCGCATTTATCGTCGCATGCATCCTGCTCCTCCCGCAACGTTCCAGGCGGCGGGAGGAAACGGCATGAGCCCGCCGTCAAAATTCGGACCGAGGCACATGGCGCGCCATGGAATCGTTACGCGGCGGAGCAGCCGCAAGACACTGGACACGAATACGAGATCGCGCTCACGGGTCACTTCCCGGCCGTCTTCATGAAATTAGCGGCGCAGTGCGTACGACTTCCCGATCGACCCAAACTGCACCGCATCGAGCTACTGTTCGAACCTGGCATGGAATGCCAAACTCACGTCGTCAACAAGCGGCACAACACACAAGGCTGGCCGCGCAGTGACACGGTGTCGCGCGAACGCCCGGCTGGCGGACCATTGTTGGCGCGTTGCGAGAAGGGTGACAGTGTGTAGACCGCTTCCGCGATCAGCACCCGCTGGACTCGACTGCAGAGCCGGTCTCGACCTGTTGACAGAATCGTGGGCTATGCCGGGGCGCCAAGGGCTTCTGAAAAAGGGCGCACCGGCTTTGGATACGATCCTACGTTCGCCTCGGAACAGAGGTAGCGCCCCAACGATCAATAATAAGCAATGCGGGTCAGTGTATGAGAATTCGCTCTACTGTGAGGAAAACTGTGCGTCTTCGCCGTTTGTATTGGCTGAGGGCAGCCGCCCTTTATGCGCCGCTCGCGATGGGCACCGGCATCGCCGCGGCGACGCCGTTGCCAACGCCACCGTGCGGGACACCACCGGTACCGGCGTACGCGTCGTTGGGCGTGCAACCCGCGATCGCGATCCTCGATGCGGATGAACTTGATGCAAATGTGTGGCGGCCGTCCTCGTGCACTGGATGGCCAGCCACCTCACGCACCAGGGTTGTGGTCGCGATCGCAGGTTTGGTCGACGCCGCGGGCGGTCCCGAGACGCTTTTGGCACGTGCCGGGGCGGTCTCCTCTCTGCACACCATGCGCTACTGGTCCACGACGGACCAGCAGTGGCGTCCTTTGTTCATGGACGCCGCAGCGCTGACCGGACCTGCCGAGGGCGAGCAACGGGGGGGTGATTTCCGCCCGTCGGAACTGCTGGCCGGCCGAACCGTTTACTTCTGGGCAAACGACAGTCGCTCCGGCTCCGTGGTGTACCGGATGCGGGTGCTGGAGCGCAGCCCGCAGCGGATAGCGCTGGGCGAGGAAAATGTGTCGCCGGTCCGTGCCTTGGGACTGACAGTGTTCGGGCCGACTGCGCTGCAGACGGTAGTGTTTGCGCAGCGCCAGACGAACGACGTATGGGGTCTGTACATTCTCGCGCGTATCGATCGACAAGCCAGCAGTTTCATCACGAGCGGGCACGATGCCTCGACGGCGAATCGGGCGCTGGCACTTTTCCGGTATCTGGCTGACATTCCTACCGACGCGGAACCACCGGCGGCTTTGTCAGGTTGACGAGCGTAGGCTATGTGGTCAGAAAAACAGTTATCCTTATCAAATAGCTTCCTCGGCTGCGGCATCAACCGTCCAACCATGCCAAGTGGCGAGGCGTTCTTTGAGTATGGCGCGATGACATGCCGCGTTCATCTGATGTCTGGGCAACGCGAACTGCTGCCGGATCGGGCCGAAGGATGAGAGAAACGACTGCGTGCGACGCGCATCGCGAAAGCCGCACATCTGGTGTTCGCGCCTGCGGGTCGGCTGGTGGCTATTCTCGGCGCGGTTGTTCACGCGTGCGGCCGCTTTGACGAAAACGTGCTTTACCTGAGCGAGTTCAGGAATATCAGCCTTCGCTGCCGGATAACTGCGCAGTTGATCGGTAACGATCTTGCGCGGCACCGGATTTGATCGCAGCACCCGCCGAAAGAAGCGCTTGGCTGCGCCCTTGTCGCGCCGCTTCTGTACCAGCACGTCGAGTTCTGCGCCATGCTCGTCGACCGCACGCCACAACAGATACGGCTCGCCACGCAGCGTTACGAACATTTCGTCAAGGTGCCAGGTGCTGCCCGGCTTCCGCCGCACTGCCTTGGCGCACTGGGCAAAGCCAGCGCCGAACTTGTCGCACCAGCAACGGATCGTTTCGTACGTGACCACGACGCCGCGCTCGAGTAACAACTCTTCGATGTCGCGCAGGCTCAGGCTGAACCGGAAATACCAGCGAACCGCGCAGCTGATGACGACAGCAGGGAAGCGGTGGCCGTGATAAAGCAATTTCGTCTTCTTCATCGCTTCATTCTACCGAAGCCTGTCCACCAACCTGACAGCGCCCTTCAGCGTGCTCCTGGATTCCTGTTGGACTCCACCCGGCCGTGTCTGCATTGGCATCGAGTGCATTTGACACGATCTCAAGTAGCTCCTGCGCAGTTTTAAGCTCATGTAGCATGTCGCTCTCCATCGCCATGTGCGCGGAACGGCCGCATTCGTGTCAGTCAAGTTTTCGTCACACCACTCGATGGCCCATGAATTCGTACAGGACATCATGCTGTCCTTGTCAGAGAACGAATCGATGTCGCCGGAATTGTGCGTTTCGCTGGGCATCACCGGCGGGCGCTACGCGAAGTGCATGGCCGTCATTTTGCCGGCCAGTTTGCCGGTCGTTCGCCAATAGCCCATTCGTTCGGTGGATATCCCTCCGCCGTGTTTTGGTACATCCAGTTGCCGCAGACCGTGCAGTTCCATCTACTGCTGACCTTCGCCATGTTGCCGGGTAGACCGACCGCACCGACACCCGAAACGGCGAGATCGCCGTGTGGCGGTACGCTGGATGGCTTTCCAACCAGGTCACGGCAGGCATCGCAAGGCTGCATATAGGTCTCCACAAATTATTTCGAGGAATCGTCCGACAAGCTTCAAACGAAATCGACCCGCCCTGACATGGATTGCGTCTAGCTACTGGTCCTTCGTCGCAGGTGACCTGTTCCCCCATGCCCGCTTTTCGGTTCAAGAATGACGCCAGTTGCGTCGGCTGGTTATGTAGCTAATAAGAATCAGCGCAGCAGTTCCCGCTGCCACTACGCAAGAGAGAATCACGAAAAGGGTTACCACCCATTCCAGGGCTGCTGCGAGGAAATCGGTCATTTCGAGTCTCCATTATTAATGTTGTTCCGCGCAAAGCTTCGAGCGGTCAAGGTTTACTTCTTCGGGTGCGCCGACAACTGACGTCACACCCTATGCTTCGACGTCCCACGTTGTAAGCCACCATCACCCGTTTTCCTGAACGGAGCCACCAGCCAGGTATCCATCCGTCACGCTCCCTGCTTCTCTCTATGTCGGCTGCGTCGGCTGCTACGCGAGCGCAGCAGCCTGGAACCGGTCGTGCCGACGGACTGCCATGGCGGCTGCTCACCCGCGTTTCTTGAGGCGGGCCTGCGCGCTACCGTAAGAAGCCTGGGTCTTGCCGATCACTTGCCCCACGCGGCCTTTCAGCGTGAACGCCCGATTGCCAATGACCTTGCCAATGTGTGCGCGCAGCGTGCCGGTAATCTGCTTTGTCCAGCCATGCATCTGATCCTTGTTCATTACGTCGTTCCTCGTGCGCTGCCTCGGTGGAAAACAGGATCGAAAACGTTAGGCGTGGCGGGGTGGCGCGCTGTCAACTTCGCCGGCTGCCTGTTCCCAAAACTGCTTGTCGCGTCCTTGCGGCTTACCCGCTTGTTCCCACAGTTCGCGTGCGCGGACCAGGATGCTCGCCTCCCTGACGGAAGTCGGCTCACGTTCTTCGACCGTTTCGCCGCCTGCGTCGATATGCACGGTCGTGACATCGTATCCGTCGGCTAGTTGATGCCATGCATTCACATGGTTCATTTCCTCGAACTGACGGATACCGATGACGATGGCTTCTGCCTTCGTGCCTTGGGCTACAGTCACACGCATCAGTTCAGTGTGGTGTGGATGCCCTCTGTGATCGATGAATGTCTTGTGGAAGGCGAGTTCGTAAGGTCGCCGTTCGGAGGCGCCGCCGCTCAAGGCGGTGAGCGCAATGATCCCGACCAGGTGCTGGTCCGCGCGATCCAGGACGGCGAGCCGCTGAACGTGACGCTCGCGCATGATCCGTTCAGCTTCCTCAACAGGATCGTCCTCGAAGCAAAAAAGAATATCTGCCGACATCGCCTCGCGCACCGTCATGCGACCCACATCGCGCGCATCGGCGACGCCACGCACCGTCACATCGCGATCGGTAATCATGCCGATTACCTTGTTGTTGAGACACACCGGCAACGCGCCGACATTGAATTTTTTGAACTTTCGGGAGGCCGAGTCGAGCATTTCATTGGCCTGGATACAGACTGGCTCTTTCATCACATCTCTGACTAGCATGGCATTGTTCCCTGAACACTGTGAAGATGGTGGCGCGTCGGATGCAGGCGATGGTCAAGGCCGTGCCTGGCAGCTATGCGGTGTTGGGTGGACCGGCGTAAGCTGTCTGCGCGTCTTCGGCCATGTTACGTCCTGGTGGTCGCTGACGCCGTCCGCTACCGTACCGATTTTCACCTCATCAGCGGGCACCATAATCCACGATGCGCTGAACGTATGTTTCTCGTGCTTTCCAGTGCGGTGTCACGCGAAAGGCCTTCAGCGCACGCGCGCTAACCGCCGCCCCGCGCCAGGAGCATGCCTATGAACCCGATCACACTTTCTCTTTCCGTCGCGGTTACACTGATCGCAATCGCGGTTGGTCAATGGGTCAGCCTTTATCTTGCGCCGCCCATTTTTCTCGTTGCAGTTCTGGTCGCGGCTTCGGTGAAGGTCGCCAACGTGTGGCAGAAGTTTGTCATCCTGCGCGTCGGCAAACTCCATGGCGTCAGGGGAGCGGGACTCTTCATGATCATCCCGGTGCTGGACAGCGTGGTCGCCATCATCGGCGAGCGTGTCCAGACTACCGCCTTTAATGCGGAGCAGGCGCTGACGAAAGATACGGTCCCCGTCAATGTCGACGCGATCATCTTCTGGCACGTGCATGATGCACAAAAGGCGGCGCTTGCCATTACGGACTACCGACAAGCGATCGACCGCGTCGCCCAGACTTCGCTGCGCGAGATGATCGGCGCCTCGATGCTGGCTTCGCTTCTCTCGGATCGACGGGCTGCCGATGCGCACCTGCGCGACGAAATAGGGGGCAAGATTGCCGACTGGGGCGTCACGGTTCGATCGGTAGAGATCCGGGACGTTGCGATCCCGGTAGCGTTGCAGGACGCGATGTCGAGGCAGGCCCAGGCCGAACGCGAAAAGCAGGCGCGTGTGATCCTCGGTTCTGCCGAAGCCGAAATTGCCGCGAAGTTCGTGGACGCCGCCCGGGTCTATGAAAACCACCCAGGGGCACCGCAATTGCGGGCGATGAATATCATCTATGAAACTACGAAGGAGCGCGGCGCGACCATCCTGATTCCAAGTTCGATGATCGATAGCCTGAACCCGCCGCTGGCGCTGGCCATAGCCGCGCACGACGTAGCGGGCATGTCGCCGACACCGCTCAAGACGGCGGCTTAGGCGGGCGCCCGACGTCCATCACTGGAGTATCGAACCATGCTGCGAAATATCGAGAGTCTGAACGGATGCGCCGTGGTCGCGAGTGACGGTGATATAGGCAATGTCGAAGAGCTTTATTTCGATCACGAAGCGTGGGGTATCTGCTATCTGGTCGTCAAAACGGGAAACTGGATCGACGGGCGGCACGTGCTGATTTCGCCCTACTCGGTTATCCGGGCGGAGCCGGCGGCGCTGAGCGTCCACGTCGATCTCACGCGACAGCAGGTGAGCGACAGTCCCCCTATCGACACCCACAAACCGATCTCGCGTCAGTATGAAGCGGAGTATTCCCGCTATTACGGTTACCCGGCGTACTGGGGCGGCCCGGACGTATGGGGCGTTAGCAGCTATCCGGCATTTCAGCCGCGCGGCGGTGTCGTCGCAGACGCGCGCGCAACTCCCACTAGTCGGTGACCATCCGCCGGGCGACGGTCATCTGCGTAGCACGGACGCGGTGGACGGGTACCACTTCGCCGCGGCCGATGGCGATATCGGCCACGTGTCCGGATTCATCTTCGACGATGAAGCCTGGACCATTCGCTATCTCACCGTCGACACGCAAAACTGGTGGCCGTCAAGGGAAGCGTTACTGGCAACGGAGTGGATATCCTTGATCGACTGGTTCGAGTCCACTGTTTCGACAAAACTGACACGCGACGCCATCAAAAGCAGTCCGGCCTACGACAACAGGATTCCACTGGAGCGCGATTTCGAAACGCAGCTGTACGCGTTCTATGGCAAGGTAGGGTACTGGTCGGATGAAAAGGGTGGCGTTGCGCCTGAAAGGAATGGGTGGCGTAGCGTCTGCGGCCCCATAGGGCACTGCCAATCACGATGCACGAATTCATCAACCTGTAGTGACTGCCCGCCCCCATGACGGAGAGATCGAAATGAGAGCACTTGTACTTGTATATCAAGGATCGTCAGACAAGGCCCTCGAACAGCGTCCCGTACCGGAAATCTCGGCCTCGACGGACGCGATCGTGAAGGTAACGAGGACGACAATCTGCGGCACGGATTTGCACATCCTCAACGGCGACGTCCCGAGTTGTCAGCCTGGCCGTGTGCTGGGTCACGAGGGATTAGGCGTGGTCCATCAGATCGGCCCGTCCGTGACGACATTCAGACCGGGCGAGCGTGTTCTGATTTCGTGCATCACCTCGTGCGGGAAATGCGTGTATTGCCGCAAGCAGATGTATTCGCACTGCACGAGCGGTGGATGGATACTGGGCAATAAGATCGACGGCACGCAGGCCGAATACGTCCGTATTCCTTACGCGGACACCAGCCTGTACCGGATTCCGGACGATGCCGATGACGAGTCGCTGGTGATGCTGAGCGACATCCTGCCGACCGGCTTCGAATGCGGCGTGCTCAACGGTAAAGTGCAGCCCGGTAGGCGTGGCCGAAATCGCGCGGCGTACCGAAGCAATTTGTTCACAGACGCCCTTTTCCTGCGGTTAGGTAATTCGAACGGACGAGGCAAAGCGGCGCCCCCGCGCGCGACGCTGTTGAAAGGCGTGCGGGACGCCATCGCTACGATGACCCGTGGTTATGAGCACGGATTGCCGGCATGACGAACTCCGGCACACCGCGCGTGCGGTACGTCGCGTGTGTCGCGCGACAAATCCGGCAGCAAAGAGGAAATGGGCCGGCCCCTGGCCACCCGGATGGCACCTGGACGGGCGGTGCGCGCGGAAGAAGGGAATCAGAAGACGCAGATCTCGGTCTGCGTTCTCACGTGCTGGCTATTTCTTTTTCGCTGGTGAGCTGGTAGCGGAGGTCCTCGTGGCTGTCGTCCAGGACACATCCGCTGCAGGAGACGGTACTTTTTTCGGCTGCTTAGGCTTTTTTGCCTCGCGATTGCCGCGTTGTTGACCCTTTGCCATGGTGTTCTCCAGTTACTTCGACCGCGAAAGCGGCCGCCTTGTTGTCCATTCTGTGCGCATTTGCTGTTTCCGTCGCGATCTATTTTCGACAAGCCCTGTACGGTAACAGGCAGACCGCGCCAGTCGCCCACGGCGCGCTTTAGATGTGGAAGATACCCATCAATGCTTGGCATGCGCGAACGCGACGAACAGGACGAGCCGCGCATTTACATTCTTCTTGCTTGATTGCCATCACCAGCGTATGGTGGGACGCGAAGCTCAAGAAGGTCGATTGCTGCTCATCAATGGCTCGCTGCGTCAGCGGTATTCGTTGTCCTCTCACTCCTTGACTCTTCGGACACTCCACCATTGGAGCTGACACTTTGTCTTTCAAGGAATGTTTATGGATACCGGTACTGTAAAGTGGTTTAGCGATAGCAAAGGCTTTGGGTTCATTACCCCCGACACAGGTGGGGAGGACCTGTTCGCGCACTTCTCCGAAGTGAGTGGCGAAGGTTTCAAGACCCTGGCCGAAAACCAGAAGGTTAGCTACGAAACGAAACGTGGTCCAAAAGGACTACAGGCAGCAAATATCAAGCCGCTGTAGGCCAGCCTGTGCCCGCACTTGCGGGCACTCCGTCGTCGCGATTTCTTCACGGCGCCTCACATGACGTCGTATGGTTCTTTTACGATCCGTCTTCATCCTGCCGGCACACAGTACGCCTGTTTATCAGCGCGACGCTCAGCAAGCCGCTCAGGCGTATCTTTGGACACCGTCTCTCGCGGCCCTGCTCGGTGACAAGGTACCACCCGATCGCACGATTGCTACGTCGGGCCTTCGAGCCGCGAGCCTTGTTGGCACCATCCAACGAGGGTGTTCGCGATAGCACCGCGAACGCCACTTTTAAAACACTAAGAATCCTAATTTGTCAGTCGATACCCAGTGCAAGCGGTGCTGAACTGGGAGAGCATCTTCAGAGAAGGTGAAGGACGCCGGTAGATTCGGCACACGTCATTCCCCGTGAGAAAAAGGTTCCTGCTCAAGTCGTCAGGCGCGTGCATCGCGTCGCATGACGCTCCTCCCGGCGGTAACACAAGCATCAATGGCATGTGGATCCAGTCACGGATCAGCTGGATGGGTGGCGATGCACCGACCGATAGTCGCGCCTTTTAACACAATGAGACTACGCTTGAAATATGCACAAATGCAGGGAGCAATATCATGGTCGAAGCCACCCCTCAAAGTACCTTTCGCGGTCTTCCGTTGACTCAGGAGCATGATGCGGAAGTGAGGCACTACATAAAGCAGAGAAGACAGCGCGGCGCGCCATGGGACACACCGGAGCTGGAGGCCATGCTCGACGACATGCTGCGCCCCCCGGGCGACGAAGACGGAGAATGCGGCGCAATTGTCAACGCGGCCACGTCGGCCACGGAACGAGCGACAGCCACTGTCGACGAGGCAATGGAACCCATCGAGGCCAGCGAGGAGCGGAATGCTTCTCTGGAAGCCGAGGGAATGAAGGCGCCAGGACAGTAGGTCTCGGGCGGGCCGCGGTCGCACGCAGGATTCATCGCGTCACATCCGGTACTTGAATGGTACTTGTCATCAACCTGGCGATATAGCGTGATCTGCGGGCACTGCGCAGCCCATGCTGCGCAGGGCCGTGGGGGGGAGAGACCGTGTGTCGGCAAGCTCCGGCAGTCGGTCATGCCGCCGAGGTGTTGACGATGACGCTCGGTCGCCGCTCCGCTCTAATAATCTCAGTTTGTTAGCGGAGCCAGCATGCCAATGCAAATCAAAGCGTATTCAAGTTCGCCTACAGGACAAGGCGCCTACGTCATCGAGCAGAAGGCGCGTGTCGCTGCGCGGGAGCGGGCGGAAAACGAGCGTGCCCAGAAGCGGCTCGACATGGACGCTCACATCAACGTCAACGCAAGCAAGTGGCGATATCCTTCTCTTCGTGAATAGATGAAAAAGGCAGAGGTGCTCAACTTTCCTAATCCCAGTCGCATGTACGACGCTTCGAGGCGCTGTGTGTGCTTTTGGGGCTACGACAACGCTCGCGAGATAGCCTTTCTGGTCGATGACTCGATGCTGACGAAGCTAAACCCAGGCGCGGATTCCTGCGAGTCCTCGTTGCTCGCAACCTTCGACCACAACCGGGATCAAATTCTGGGACTCGCCAGAACCCTTTATAACGGTGGCCCCCAGAACAGGTACACAATCTCTTGAATGATGGACTATCGCCACGAGCATCGCTGTGCGCTTTCCTACTGATGTGTACATGGGCGCAGATAGTGCAGCTCGCGTCGATATGACCTGATCCATAAACGACCGTTCTCAAGGGCATATCGACATGCACCCAGATGCGGTGCAAGAAGGCCCCGATCGGTCTACGGCAGATGCTGTCATGCGCAGTTAGTTAGTGTGGCATAGCGGTTTGTCCATGGGTAGCCAGACCGTAAATTCGCTGCCGGCGCCGATTCCCGCGCTGCGGGCCAGAACCGCACCGCCGTGCGCCTCTACGATCGCCCTCACGACGGCGAGCCCGATTCCCAGATCGTCGGCACTGGCTGCTATCGTCGGGGTGAATTGAGCGAAGATGTCGAAAATGTGCGGCAGCAATATTGCGGATATACCGCGCCCGTCGTCGCTGACGGACAGGACGAGATCGTGGCCTTCCGGCTGCGCGGTGACGCGAACATGACCGCCTGGTGGAGTGTATTTCACTGCGTTGTGCAGGAGGTTGTTGACAGCCTGCGTGAGACGGATGGGATCGCAATCGATGCGCAAAGTCCAGTCCGCAATTACGACAGTCAAGGACTGGTTGCGCGCAGCGGTCGCCAACGCTGCCGCGTCGAGGGGATCGGCGAGAAAATCCATCAAACCGACTTCGTGCTTGACCAAGCGAAGCACGCCGTGGTCAACTTGGGTATCCATCAGGTCTTCAGCCAGCAGCGAAACTGCATCGATCTGCCGTTCCACGGTCTCGATCACCCGGATGACGTCAGGTTGGTCGGGCGACGCCCGGCGAATAGAGTGTGCGGCGAGTCGCAGTGGCGACAACGGACCGAGCAATTCATGTGCGATCATCGTGAGTATTTCGTCCATCACGTCGGGGGCCTTCCGCCCCCTGAAGACCGGCGGTGGCCTGCCGGAAGGAAAGATGGTAGCGGGGGCGGCCGGACCTTCGATGCATGCCATGGTCGAATCCGTCCGATAGACAGAGCCCGCGCCAGCGGAAAGTCGAAGGAATGTCGGACGAAGTAGCATCTTCACTCAACACGTGAACTGCACTTGACCTGAAGGTGCAGCGGCAATTGATAGCCACAAGGCAGCCTGTCCTTGCGTGCGTCGGCTTCCCGAATCTACCTGCTCTCGTGAGGGCCGGTCAGAAAACCGCTGGTGGCAGGTTGACTCCTACAGTCTCATGGTTTGTCCCGGCGATCTGTACGGTAACGGACGACTGCTCGCGAGGCATGCCGACGCAACAGTGCATCGATTGTCACCGCATGCCAGCAAACACAGATGGCGATTCCACCTAGTGGCAGGAACTCCACTCACCAAACCCAACAGCCAGGGAATTCCGTGTCCGCAGATATACAACAAGTCTGCCTACGATGGTGCCAAGCATCGCTCCGATCAACATGCTTCCCACGCTTCCCCATATCAGGTCGCAATTGACCATCCAGTGGCAGAGTCATGGGCAATCGGGCAGTTACGCTGAAAGGCCGCGTGGGGAAAGTGATCGGCAAGACCCAGACTTCTTAGCGTAACGCGAAGGCTCGTCTCAAGAAACGCGGGTGAGCAGCCGCATCATGGTCGTCCGTCGACGCGACCAGTTCCATGTTGGTAAGCGTGTTCGGCAGAACCGAGAGCAGATGATTTTTCCTTGCGGGATCCACGTTTGCCATGTACCGCTCGTCAACGTGCTGATGAAAACCGGGTGACGAGGTCGCAGCAGCGCTCTCCACAGCGACGGGAGAGCCCGGCTCAAATTATAGTTCGGGTGCGTCAGCGCGACATCATGCCGTGTTCCGGCGATTTACGGGCATAAAGGGCGAATAGAACCGCGAAAAAACTGAGAATGCCTGTTGATCGTGCTCTTGCACGGGAGAATCAGGAGGCCGTCGGTCTATGCTGCGAATTGAAGGCGTGAATTCATACGCGCACGACAGGTAGGCCTGGCATCGCATACCGGCTCGGATGTCAGTTGCGGCATCAGGTCCAGTCGGATGCGCGCTGTGCGGCGATGACAGGCAGGGGGCGTGAATGCGCTCCCAGCTCCGGGGGCTGCGCTGGCCGCCCCCCGTGCGTCGATCGCACGTCGACGCGGACGCAAGCCCGTACGGCACCGTACCGACGTTCGACACAGGCCCGCGCATCATGCTACAGACGCTTCGTATCTTCCACAAGGAAAGGTGCCCAGGACAGTCTCCCACAACGCACTCAGCCGATTGCTCATTCGGGCCACTCGACAAGCAAGGAGTGGTCCCCATGGTCATCACCGGACCGCCCTATATTTTTCCGCCGCGATCGTAGCGGAGAGAGTCGTTGCAATGCCATTGCGCTGTTGGACGATTCGATTCGCGAAAACCGGCGTCGGCTGTTCCATCCGCTTGTCGGGTGTGCACAGAGCTGCGTCGCGTGCTCGAACCAAAGCTTGGCGATATGTCGCTACGCAATCGTGCTTGTACCGCCGACTGCGATGTAGTCCGCAATCGGAGGCGCGCTGATGCGGTCTGAGGGGATGACGCTGCACCACCACGCGCGCAGCCGGCACTCGCGCCGGGTATCGCTGGATCGGACATCGCGTAGGTAATGGCGATGCCCAACTCACGCGCAAGCACGAAAACTACGTCCTGCACGAGCAGGTCGTTGGACGGACTCGCCGTCCGATGAGGAGGCCGGCAAGACGCTGGCCTCCATTTTTAAATCCGCACGATTTAGATTGCTTTGCGGCATCATCAGGCGCATTGTGAAGTGATCCAGATGTACCTCTGGCCGCCCTTTTTTCGCATCCGGATAGGCACAGTTCAATGACGGTCAGCACCATTTACGGAGCGCGTCGTCATGACCATTCCCACCATCGAATACAGAGGGTACGAGTTACGCGCGTACTCTCATCAGGAGTTTCCGCTGCATCGTGACCCGTATGCCAAAGGTCCGCGGCGGTTTTCGTCTGTCGTGCGCATCGACACCATTCAGCCAGGCGAGGCCAAGGCCCGGCGCTATGCGACGTTGTTCACTACAACAAGTCCCACCACCGCGGGTGATGCCATCGACCTCGCGATGCAATACGGCAAGGACAGCGTCGACGGCAACGTTCAGGCGAGCGGACTCTGACTGAATGCCAGTCGGTCCTCCGTCGGAGGGGAGCAGGACATGCAATATCCGCTTTATGTGCACCGCGATGGCGACACTGGCTTTCGCGCCAGTTTTCCCAATTTCCCCCGTGCCGCTGCGCACGGCAATTCGATGGATGAACTGAAGAGCGACGCGCAGGAGGCTGTCGAATTGGCCTATGACCGCAGCGAGCAACTCATACCCGCTCCCACCTGCAGTACATCGGAATTGCATGTGCTTGACATGGACGATGGAGAGGGAATCTGGATGTTTGTCGACATCAATCTCGCGCGGGTTACCTCGCAGGCCGTGGGCATCCAGTTCAGTCTGCTCGAAAGTCTGCTGCAGCAAGTCGATCTGGCAGCAAGAGAACGTCACATCACACGCTCTGCGTTGATCACGCTGGCTGTCGTACACGAACTTGCGAGCCGGTATGAAGGACAGTTGTCCAGCATGCCTGTTTCCCAACGGGTCTTCGTGGACGGATGACGCGTGCGCCACGAACACCGTTACGATGTGTCGCGCCGTCCCGGCTATCAGGGCGGCGCCAACCGCCTGTCGGCGAACCAGTATGTCTCACAGGAGTGGATTATGAACGATGACCAGGTCAATGCGGAAGAGCTGGCAGAAAGCAAAAGACGCAGAGAAGCCATGCAGCGTGCGACGGATGATGGCATGCCGGTTGCCGCGGAATTTGAAGAGCGAGACGCCGTGGAGATCCCATACAGAAAGCCGAAGCAATGGATCAGGCACGCGAGGAAATGGCTAGGCGCTGGCAGCGGCTCGATGCGATCCTGACCATCGGCGGTTCAAAAAACAAAAAGCCGGTAAAAGGTCGCTCTGGCAGGCTCTATAAGTGGCACAACATCGGTGGCGTACAGTGCCTGGCGGCGTTGTACGTTTGCATGGCTTCATTCAATACACTTGCTGGTTGGCGAGCGATACGGACGGAAATGAATTGCTCCATTGTGCCTGACGCCGAATTGACAGAGCCTGTCAGTTTTCTTGTGTGCCGAGGTCATGAGACGATACCGAAAGGGACGCCCCCATGACCGACACAACAAGCATGACGAAGAAGAACAAGAAACAGAACGCACCGAAGCTTTTCCCGGATGAACTGATCGATCAACTGCTGGCGCAGGTGCAGAACAAGGATGCCGAGTCGATTCTCGGCGAGTCTGGCCTGGCCGGGCAACTCAAGAAGCAACTCGCCGAGCGGATGCTGGCGGCGGAGCTGACGCATCACCTGGAGAAGGAGGCCGGGCAAGGCGAAACCGGTAATCACCGTAACGGCACCAGTGCCAAGACGGTCATCACGCCCAATGGCGAGCTGAAGCTGGACATTCCGCGCGACCGGCAGGCGACGTTTGAGCCGCAACTGATCGGCAAGTATCAGCGTCGGCTGCCGGGATTCGACGATCACGTTATCAGCATGTACGCGCGCGGCATGAGCGTGCGCGAGATCCAGGGCCATTTGCTGGAACTGTACGGTCTGCAGGTGTCGCCCGATCTGATTTCCACCGTGACTGACGAGGTGCTGGCCGAGGTCGAGCATTGGCAGCAGCGCCCGCTCGAAGCCATGTATCCGATCGTGTACTTTGACGCACTGCGGCTGAAGATCCGCGACGAAGGCACGGTCAGGAACAAGGCGGTGTATCTGGCACTGGGTATCCGCGCCGACGGCCGCAAGGAAGTACTGGGCCTCTGGATCGAGCAGACCGAGGGCGCCAAATTCTGGCTCAAGGTCTTCAACGAACTGAAGAACCGGGGGTTGCACGACATCCTGATCACCGTGGTCGACGGCTTGCGTGGCTTTCCGGAGGCCATTGAGGCGGTGTATCCAGATGCACAGATCCAGACCTGCATCGTGCATCTGATCCGCAATTCGCTGAATCTGGCCAGCTGGAAGGACCGCAAACCGCTGGCTGCCGCGCTCAAGCCGATCTATCAGGCGGCTACGGCCGACGCCGCAGCCGCCGCGCTCGAGGCCTTTGCCCACGGCGAATGGGGCAGGAAATTTCCTACCGTACCAGCCATGTGGCAACGGCAATGGGAGCAGGTGATCCCTTTCTTTGCGTACCCGCCTGAAGTTCGCAAGATCATCTACACCACCAATGCCATTGAGAGCATGCACATGCAGTTGCGCAAGATCGTCAAGAATCGCGGCCACTTCCCCAGCGACGAAGCCGCCAGCAAACTGCTGTACCTTGCCTTGCGAAATATCGAAAAGGATTGGAAGATGCCGCCTATCACCTGGCGGCAAGCCGTCAATCAGTTCGCAATTCTGTTCGGCGAGCGCTTCACCTGCGCCATCAGCTGAGACTGTTTTCCACCGACCTCAGCACACAGAATTTCTGACACCTCCAATTGACAAGATCGCATCACTCCTTTCCCGCCGCCGTCGATTCCGCTTCCAGTTCGCCATACCTGCTTGCCTTGCTCGGACAGCTCGCCGCAACTGTGCCCGGCGTCGCGGCCTCCGTACCTTCGATTGCCATGACGCCGCCTGCCTGTTCCTGCGCCTTCTGTTTCTGTTTGTGTCGCACTGCCATGGCTTCATCGTGCGACCTGCCTGCGTAGTTCAGGGTCATCTCGTCCGCTCCTCCAGGGCCAGTCTTTACCACGTGACATGCCCGGTGCTTCCGGAAATCACTCCGCGCAGAACCGGGCTATCCGGGGTTGCTGTGCATACGCGAGGCATGACTACAAACCGAGTCTATCGCGCAGCCTGTCGATCACGTGATGCTCGTTTAGCCAGCGAGTCTCCTGCTTTCGCGCGACGCTTTTCCGATACCGGTGAAAGGAGACCGATAAAATCAACATCATGGCTGTCAAAATTCCCCACATCGCGTAAGTCATAGTGTTCCCTGGATTTGTGGCGTTAGATTTGGCCGGATCAACTTCTAACGAGAACGCGTGTCTTACATCTTTCCCATCAAAACCAGTACAAGTACGGCAATCGCGACCACTCCCGGCACGCTGGTCGGGAAGTATCCCCACTTGCGGCTATGTGGCCATCTTGGCAGCGCAGAGACCAGCAGTACCGCCGCGACGATCAGTACAAGAACGCCCATATCCATCTCGAATCCTTCTGAGCGCTGGTGGCTCGACTGCCCGCAACCCATCCTGATTCTGGCGTGAGCTACGTTTTCTGCGCGGTCGCGAATCCAGTCGAGGCGAACCCGTTTCTCTACCTCTGAGGGTTCACCTTATTGAGCGGGCGATGGCTTGTCTGTACGGTGTCGTACCGCTTGTCGATCTGTTATGGGCTAGCGTCGGAAACATCCGAAAACAAAGGGGAAATTGCGATGCTACGACGAACATTCATGTGGGGCGCACCGGGTTCGGTTCTCGCGATCGGCTTCGCACTGTCAGGCTGTACGACAACGACCTCAGCCAATTCGATGGGACAGAATGACAAACGCCATTCCATCGACGCCGGAGTCGACTCGACTCTCACGCGGCTCTACAACGTCGCGCCAGGTTCCCGGGAACTGGTCGGGAAATCGACTGGCATGTTGATCTTTCCGTCCGTACTCAATGCGGGTTTTGGGGTGGGCGGACAGTATGGCGAGGGGGCATTACGCGTGGGCGGCAAATCAGTCGGCTACTACAGCACGACAAGTGCCTCGGTCGGATTGCAGGTTGGCGCGCAATCGAAAGCGATTGTCTTTCTGTTCATGACGGCCAATGCGCTGGAACGTTTTCGCAGTAGCGAAGGCTGGTCAGCGGGGGCTGATGCATCGGTGGCGGTATTGAAGGTCGGCGCGAACGGCAATGTCGACACGGGCACGGCAACCGGTCAGATCAACGCATTCGTGCTGACGAATGGCGGCTTGATGGCCGGCGCGACGGTGGACGGTACAAAGGTGACCCGACTCAAGAAGAGGTGGCGCCGCTTCTTCGGACAGGGTCCCGAGATTTTTAAGTGGAACGTCCGGGGCGATCATGCTGCCGATTTGATCGCTGGCAGCGTCGCGAAGTATGCCTCATCGGGCGTCTGATCCGCCAGGCTCGAATGAGGACGTTTGCGGTGGTACAGTTCAATGTATTGGCCAATGGAGCGCCGGGCGTGGCTGACCGACTCATATGCCTTCAGGTACACCTCCTCATACTTGACGCTTCGCCACACTCGTTCGACGAACACGTTGTCGCGCCAGGCGCCTTTTCCGTCCATCGACAGCCGAATGCCTCGGCTCAGCACCGCCTCGGTGAAGGCTCCCGCCGTGAACTGGCTGCCCTGATCTGTGTTCACGATGTCGGGGTGCCCATAGCGGGCGAACGCTTCTTCCAGCGCTTCAACGGCATGCACGGCCTCCAGCGTGATCGCCACGCGGTGCGCGAGGATCTTGCGGCTGGCCCAGTCCACCACCGCCGTCAGATACACAAAGCCGCGCGCCATCGGGATATAGGTCGTGTCGAGCGCCCAGGCCTGATTGGCCCGGTCGATCTTCAGGCCGCGCAGCAAGTAAGGCCAGATCTTGTGCTTCGCGTTGCGTCGGCTCGTGTTCGGCCTGCAATACAGCGCTTCCACACCCATGCGCTTCATGAGCGTACGCACGCGGCGACGGCCAACTTCGTGACCCTCCCGCCGCAACAGGCGCGCCAGCATCCGCGCACCGGCAAACGGGAACTCCAGATGCAGTTCGTCGATTCGGCGCATCAACCGCTGGTCGTCGCCGCTGAGCGGCCGCGCCTGGTAATACGCGCTCGATCTTGCAATACCGACAAGCCTGACTTGCTGCGATACCGGCAACGCGTGACTACGGTCAATCATCGCTTTGCGCTCAGCAATCCCGCTTTGTTGAGCGCGCCGCTTAAAAAATCATTCTCCAGCGTGAGCTGGCCGATCTTGGCGTGCAGCGTCGTCACGTCTACCGGCGGTTCGCTCGACACCGCGCCCGCCGAACCGAACACGTCGGCCGCACGCTCCTGCAACTGCCGTTTCCATTCCGTGATCTGGTTCGGATGCACGTCGAACTGCTGCGCCAGTTCGGCCAGCGTGCGCTCCCCCTTGACAGCCGCCAGGGCCACTTTCGCTTTGAACGCCGCTGAGTGCGTGCGTCGGGTTCGTTTCGTCATTTCCTCGGTTCCTTTGCCTGCATTATCGCTGGCTCGGGCCCCGGCCGTTCCACTTATCCCGCTGTCCGATTTTGCGCGGCCACCTCTAGACGCTGTAACGGACAATGTCGTCGCGACGGATATTCATCCTTCGTCCGGCAATGGCGAAGGCATTCATTGATGCCGTCCCACACGTAGCAGGAGTATCGAATCATGTTGCGAAGTATCGAGAGTCTGAAGGGATGTAGGGTGGCCGCGAGCGATGGCGAATTAGGTAGTGTCGAAGAGGTCTATTTCGATCACGATGCGTGGGGTATCCGCTACCTGGTTGTCAAAACGGGAAACTGGATCGACGGGCGGCGCGTGCTGATTTCGCCTTATTCGGTTATCCGCATGGATCCGGGGGCGTTGAGCGTCCACGTCGATCTCACACGGCAGCAGGTGAGCGACAGTCCTCGTGTCGACACTGACAACCCCGTCTCGCGTCAAGACGAAGCCGAGTATCTCCGCTATTACGGTTACCCCGTGTATTGGGGCGGCGTAGACGTGTGGGGCGCGGGTAGCTATCCGGCGTTCAGCCGTGCGGTGCTATCGGCTGTGTCACCGGAGACGCTCGCGCAACTCGCGTTGTTCGGCGACAAGCCGCCAGGCGACAGCCATCTGCATAGCACGGACGCGGTGGATGGTTACCACGTCGCGGCGGCCGATGGCGATATCGGGTACGTGTCCGGATTCATTTTTGACGATGAGGCCTGGACTATTCGCTATCTCACCGTCGATACGCAAAGCTGGTGGGCGTCGAGGGAGGTGCTGCTGGCAACAGAGTGGATCTTCCTGATCGACTGGCTCGAGTCCACTGTTTCGACACAGCTGACACGCGACGCCATCAAGGACAGCCCGGACTACGACAACAGGATTCCGCTAGAGCGCGATTTCGAAACGCAGCTGTACGCGTTCTATGGCAAGGCGGGGTACTGGTCGGAGGAAAGGGCGGCATTGCGACTCAAACAAGCTGGCGCAGCCGCCTCTGCGGCGCCATAAAACGCGCCATGTTGCGTCAATTCAACTGCCGTAATTTCCGCCTACTCGATGTAGATGTCGGCAATGAGAGCAGTTGTCCATCGTGGGCCGCCTCCCACGCAGCGGATACGCGGGGGGCTTAAGGTGATCATCGAGATCTAGGGAGCGTCTTGCGGGCTGACACGGCATAACGTCTATACGGCTTTCAGATCGGGTAACAGGCGGTCGAATTCCCGTCTCACCACGCTGTAGCACTCACATACGCGTGCTTCCAGTCCGGGGCGATCTAGAACTTCAATATGCCCGTGGCTGTAGCGGATCAGCCCGGCATCCTGCAGTTTCAACGCCGCCTCTGTGACGCCGGAGCGCCGCACACCCAGCATATTGGCGATCAGTTCCTGGGTCATCTTCAGTTCGTTGGACGGCAGGCGATCGATGCTGAGCAGGAGCCATCGACAG
>BBSL01000381.1 GCA_001319865.1 Burkholderia sp. E7m39
CTTTCAGAATCCGCGCATCAAGCCGGTACGCCTCGCCGGCGCTTTGCACGATCGCCCGGCTCGGCGTTGTATCGCCACCCATGAACAGTGCAATACCGATGAGCCCCTCATTGCCGACGATCGCAATTTCCGCAGACGCGCCGTCTTCCATTACGTAGAGCAATGAGACGATCGAAGTGGTCGGGAAGTAGACGTGATCGAGGCGATCACCGGATTCGTATACGACCTGCCCCAAGGGCATATCGACGCGCACCAGATGAGATGACAGCCGTGCCCATTCCGTTTCTTGCAGAACGGCGAGCAGATGATTTTTCCTTGCAGGATCCACGTTTGCCATGTACCGCTCCTCGACCTCCTGCGGAAAACCCCCGCGACGGTGTCGCAGCCGCGCTCTCCGCAACCTGCGGCGGCGCGGGCGCGCTCCTGCAGATTATAAGTCCCCGTGACCAGGTTTTCATGCGTCGCACGTCGGCGCAGGTGCGTGCCCGTACGGCACCGTACCGACGTTCAGCACAGGCGCGCGCACCGTGTTCACGGGCGTCTTGCATCTCGATCGCCGAAGGGTTGGCTTTCTTCCACCAGACGACCCTCGAGAGCCAGGCATCGGTTAATCCTGAGCCGGGAGCAGCATATGCGTATCGAGGTGGTCGGCTCAATGGTCGTTGTCCTGGCGTTGCTTTCTTCGAACGCATTTGCGGGAGTTGATCAACGCTGTGTATCCGTTCAGAGCAGCATCTGTAATTCAACGTTGGCGCGATGCCAATGCACGCCCACAGGGCGAGGGAGCGCGACGGATAACGTCGCCGACCAGCAGAGAACGTGCATCCAGGCGTGTCAAATGGCGTATCAAAGCTGTCTGGCTGACGCAAGCCGTTCGTGTTACCGGTAGTTGAGAGTACGGCGCAGGGGATCGTCCAGAAACAAAGAAACGCCTGTTTATTCAACGTGTATGTCTGCCCAACGTGTGGTGTCAGTACCGGTGACGGGAAGATCATCGACTGGGCGAGCCATGTGACCACGTCCCGTGGTATGCGGTTTGCCTGTCAAGGGTATCGCGCCGATGGGAATCCCCCAGGCCGTCGAATTCACCGATGTTGCAGGAAGTACCCGTGAACACGTTCATTCAGTATGTCGCGCGATTTCGACCCGCCTCGCCGCCGTGGACGGACACGTCGCCCGTGCGCGACGAACTGTTCAGTGTCGAGCGCCTCGAGCAGCATGCGCAGAGCCTCGCCGCCGCACAGTCGGTGACGAACAGGCCACCTGCCGTGCGATCGTTGCACACCCGCCTCAACGACAACGCTGCCGTCCTGCTCGCGGCCTACCGTGCGAGCGCTGCAGAGTTGGAGCATGGCGGGAGCGTGGTGCCCGCTGCTGAATGGCTGCTCGACAACTATCATGTGGTCGAGCAGCAGATCCGTGAGATTCGCGACGACCTGCCTCCCGGTTACTATCGTCAGCTGCCTAAGCTGGCTGCGGGGCCGTTCGCCGGCTATCCACGCGTATTCGGCCTGGCATGGGCGTTCGTTGCGCATACAGACAGCCACTTCGACCCGCGTGTGCTGCGACGTTTCATCGATGCATACCAGCGTGTTCGGCCGCTCACGATCGGGGAATTGTGGGCAGTGGCGATCACGTTGCGCGTCGTCCTGATCGAGAATCTGCGGCGACTCGCTGACCAGATTACGGCAGGTCGGCGCGCACGCGATGACGCCGATGCGCTCACCAGCCGCCTGCTGCAAACGGGAAATGCCCGCACGGCGCTGGAAGCGGATATCTCCACGCGTTCCTCGGGGATGTTGTCGGAGCTGTTCGCCGCACAGCTCGCCAAACGGCTGCGCGATCAGGATCCGCGCACGATGCCCGCGCTCGGGTGGCTGGAGGAGCGGCTCAGGCTTCAGGGTGTGTCTGTCGATGAAGTCGTGCAGCATGCACAGCAGCGACAGGGTGCATCGAATGTCACGGTGCGCAATGTGATCACCAGCATGCGCCTGATGTCTGATATCGACTGGACAGAACTGTTCGAGAGTGTGAGTCTCGTCGATGCACGACTGCGCGCAGCAAGTTCCTTCGGCGCGATGGACTTCCCGACGCGCAATCTCTACCGCAGTGCGATCGAGCAACTGGCGCGCGGCTCGGCCGCCACCGAACTCGAAATCGTCGATCTCGCGCTTCACTTGGCGCAAGCAGCGGTGACGGAGGCGGGCGATACCGGGCGCACAGAACGCGCCGGTGACCCCGGCTACCACCTGATTGCGGAAGGTCGGCGAACGTTGGAGCAGGCAATCGGATTCCGCGCGCCCCTGCGGCTGCGCATTACCCGGTTCAATGTCGGCCTCGGCATGGGTGGCTATGTCGGCATGATCCTGACGTTGGCCGCAACGTTGCTCGCGCTGGCGTCGTGGGTGCTTTGGAGTCAGTCGCCGCGCCATCTCGACGCGTGGGTGGTCGCGTTGTTTGCCCTGTGTGCATTTCTGCCCTTCACCGAGGTCGCAACCGCGCTTGTTAACCGTGCGGTGACGTGGAGTTTCGGCGCGGTCATGTTACCGGGACTCGAACTGTCCGCAGGTGTGCCGTCGGGACTTCGGACGTTGGTCGCGGTGCCCTCGCTCCTGAGCAATGAGGCTGACCTGCGCGAGCAGATCGAACGCCTCGAAGTGCATCACCTCGCGGGAGCCGGTGGAGATTTGTCATTCGCGCTACTGGTGGACGGCCTCGATGCCGACCAGGAAGTGCGAGACGGTGATGCGCATTTGCTAGCCGTTGCTGCAAACGCGATCGAAGCATTGAACCGCCGTTATGAGCCAGCTCCAGGTGGTAACCGCTTTCTGCTGCTGCATCGCCGCCGCGTGTTCAACAGGAGCGAGAACAAATGGATGGGCTGGGAACGCAAGCGCGGCAAACTGCACGAACTCAACCGGCTGTTGCGTGGCGCGACGGATACAACGTTCGTGTCTATCGACGGGCGCCCGCCGCAAGTACCATCCGACGTGCGCTACGTCATCACGCTCGATGCCGATACGTGTCTGCCCCGGGACGCCGCGTTGCGGATGATAGGCAAGATGGCGCATCCGCTGAACCGGCCAACATTCAGTAGAGTCGAACAACGCGTCGTCAACGGCTACGCGATTCTTCAGCCTCGCGTCACGCCTTCGCTGCCCGTCGGCCAGGAAGGTTCACTGTATCAGCGCGTCTTCTCCGGTCCCGGCGGGATGGACCCGTATGCGGCAGCCGTCTCCGACGTCTATCAGGACCTGTTCGGCGAGGGCTCGTTTACGGGTAAAGGCATCTACGACGTGGATGCATTCGAAGCAGCCTTGCATGGCCGCGTGCCCGAAAATACGCTGCTCAGTCACGATCTGTTCGAGGGGGTGTTCGCGCGCTCCGGGCTGGCATCGGATATCGAGGTGGTGGAGGAAGTGCCGTCGCGTTATGATGTGACGGCCAAACGTCAACATCGTTGGACCCGTGGCGACTGGCAGTTGCTGCCGTGGATCGTTGGGTATCGAGGCCATAGCCGCCTGGCAATGCCGGCGATCGGGCGCTTCAAGATGCTCGACAATCTGCGTCGCTCGCTGCTGGCACCGCTCACGGTTGCCGCGCTCGGCCTGTGCTGGTTGATGCCGATCCGCGCCGGCATGGCGGGCGCGTTGCTGATGTTCGCCACGCTAGCCATTCCCGCTTTTATCCCGCCGCTATTCGCGATCGTGCCGCGACGTGCAGGTACCCGACTGTGCAATCACCTCGACGTGCTGGGCGGTGATCTGCTGCGCGCGACATTGCAAACATTGCTTTCGGTTGCGTTCCTTGTCGACCACGCGTGGCGCATGGGCGATGCGATCGTCCGGACGCTTATGCGGCTGTACGTTACGCATCGACGGTTACTCGAATGGACGACGGCGGCGCAGTCCAAGGGCAGCCCTCGTCTTGATCTGCACGGCTTTTATCGGCAGATGGCGGGCGGCACCGCGCTTGGGCTTGTGCTGTCAATCGGCACGCTTGCATTCGCGCCGTCGCGGTGGCCGCTCGTGTTGCCGTTCACGTTGTTATGGCTGGCCGCACCGGCGCTTGCGATGTGGGCAAGCCGTTCGCCGACCGTCGGGCCGCGTCTCGCGATGTCGGACTCAGACGCGCGCGATTTGCGCCTGATCGCGCGCCGCACGTGGCGTTTCTTCGAGACCTTTGTCACGCCCGCAGAAAACATGCTGCCGCCGGACAATTTCCAGGAAGATCCGAAGCCCGTCGTCGCGCACCGCACCTCGCCAACCAATCTAGGGTTGTATTTGCTGTCGGCAGTCGCCGCGCGCGATTTCGGCTGGGCGGGGACGATCGAAACCGTCGAGCGACTCGAGGCCGCATTTGCTTCGCTTGAAAAACTCCCGCGCTTCAAGGGTCATTTCTATAACTGGTATGGCACACAGAACCTGCAGGCATTGGCGCCTGCTTACGTTTCATCGGTCGACAGCGGTAATCTCGCCGGGCATTTGATCGTACTCGCCAACGCGTGCGAAGAATGGGTGCATACAGCGCTCGCACCCTCCGCCCGATCCGGGATACTCGATAATCTGCAACTCGCGCGCGAGGCTGTGGCCGCGCTGCCTGCTGCCAACGGAGAACGGGGCAGACAGCTTGCCGCGACTCTCGACGAAATCCATGCACAACTGCGCGGTCCGCAGACGTACCGTGCGCTTTCGGGGTCGCTGGCGCGGCTGACAAAAAAGGCGGTGGAGGCGACGCGTGCCATTGTGCCCGCCGACGGAGACGATAGTAGTGCAGACCTGATGTTCTGGATCGAAGCCTTGCGGCGAAGCATTTTCGAACACAGTCGCGACGGGCGGCAACTCGCCACTGTGCCGTATCTTCTACAAGCACGGTTGACCTCGCTAGCCGATGCCTCGCGTGCACTTGCGCTCGGAATGGACTTCACATTTCTGCTCGATCCGGAACGTAAGCTGTTGTCGATTGGTTACTCGCAGTCGGATAACAGCCTCGACGCGAATTGTTACGATCTGCTCGCGTCCGAAGCAAGGCTCGCCAGTCTGTTCGCGATCGCGAAGGGCGACGTGACCACGCGTCACTGGTTCCGTCTCGGGCGGTCGGCCACACCAATCGGCAAAGCATCCGCGCTGATTTCATGGTCGGGGTCGATGTTCGAGTATCTGATGCCGTCGCTGGTCGCGCGCGAACCCGCCGGTAGTCTGTTGGAACAGACGAACCGCCTGGTGGTGGAGCGGCAGAGATCGTATGGACGATCGCTTGGCATTCCGTGGGGCGTCTCGGAGTCTGCTTACGAAGCTCGTGACATCGAATTCACGTACCAGTACTCAAGCTTTGGCGTGCCTGGCCTCGGGCTCAAACGCGGACTGTCCGAAAACCGGGTAATCGCCCCCTACGCAACGGGACTGGCGACGATGGTCGCGCCGCAGGCTGCCCGCGAAAACTACATACGACTCGCCGCCCTGGGCGCGCTGGGTCGCTACGGATACTACGAAGCGCTCGACTTCACTCGTGCGCGTCTGGCCGAAGGGCAGAGCTTCGCGCTTGTCCGCGGCTTCATGGCTCATCACCAGGGCATGACGATCGTTGCAATTGCAAACACCTTGCTCGATGGGGTGATGCGTACACGCTTTCATCGTGAGCCGATGATCCAGGCGAGCGAACTGCTATTGCAGGAGCGCATGCCGCGCAACGTCGCGGTGGCGCATCCGCGTGCCGAAGAAGTGAGCACGTCTGCCACCGAAGAAGGGGCCGCGCCGTCGACCGTGCGTCGCGTCCTGGAGCCTGCGTCCGCCGGCGGAGCGCCGATCACCCATGTGCTGTCGAATGGAAGGTACGCCGTGATGCTGACCGCGACAGGCGCCGGCTACAGCCGCTGGCGTGACGTGGCTATCACGCGCTGGCGCGAGGACGCGACGCGTGACAACTGGGGGACGTTCATATTCCTGCGCGACATGTCCAGCGGCCGGGTGTGGTCTGCCAGTGCACGGCCGCTCGCTGGCGAACCCGAAACGAGCGGCGTCGTGTTCGGTGAAGATCACGCGGAGTTTAGCCGTCACGACGGGTCGCTCACGACCAGCATGGATGTACTCGTATCGGGTGAGGCGGACGGCGAAGTCCGTCGTGTCTCGCTCGCAAACAGCGGGCGCGGCGTTCGGGATATCGAGCTGACTTCCTATGCCGAACTCGCATTGGGCGCGCAGGCCGCCGATATCGCGCATCCTGCTTTTGCGCGCATGTTCGTGCAGACCGAGCATCTTGCCGAATTCGGGGCGCTGGTGGCGACGCGTCGTCCGCGTTCGCAAGACGCTACACAGATATGGGCCGCGCATTTTGCCGTTGTCGAGGGCGAGATCGTCGCCGAACCGCAATACGAAACGGATCGCATGCGCTTTCTGGGCAGGGGGCGCAATACGCGCACGGCCACCTCGATAGTGGACAACCAGGCGCTCTCCAATACGACGGGCACCGTGCTCGATCCTGTCTTCGCGCTGCGATACCGTCTGCTGGTGCCGCCCGGCAAGATTGCGCGTGTCACGTTCTGGACGATGGTGGCCACCTCACGCGCGCAGTTGCTCGATCTCATCGATCAGCACCACGACCGCAACGCATTCGACCGTGCCAAAACGCTCGCCTGGACACAGGCTCAGGTTCAATTGCGTTATCTCGGCATCGAGGCGGAGCAGGCGGCGGACTTCCAGCGGCTTGGCGCACCGATTGTCTATGCCGACGCGCGCTTCAGGGCTCAGCCGACGGACGCTATCGTTCGCGGAGGCGGCACGCAGGCGGGCTTGTGGCCGCTGGGGATTTCGGGCGACTTGCCGATCGTGCTGCTCGGTATCGGCGACCTCGAAGATATCGCGCAGGTCCGGCAATTGTTGAAGGCGCACGAATATTGGCGAATGAAACGGCTGGCCGTCGACCTCGTGATCGTCAACGAGCGTGCCTCGTCATACATACAGGCATTGCAGGAGGCGATCGAAACGGCCGTGCGCAGCAGCCAGTCACGTCCGCGTTTCGACGATGAACTCGCACAGGGGGCGATCTATACGTTGCGTGCGGATCTGATGAGCGTGGAGTCGAGGACGCTCTTGCAATCGGTCGCCCGCGTGGCGCTGATTGCGCGCCGAGGGTCGATTGCCGCACAGATCGGGACGCTGTTGAAAATGCCAGGGCAGCCGTTGTCACCGCGCCGGAGGAAGCCGCCGCTTCTGTCGCTGTGGCCAGCAACGCCTGAGCAGTCTGACGTACCGTCTTCGATGACAGCTGGACTGGAATTCTTCAACGGTCTGGGCGGCTTCGGCAAAAACGGTTCTGAATACGTGATCGTGCTCGGGCCGGGCGCCTCCACGCCTGCGCCGTGGATCAACGTGATTGCCAATCCCCGTTTCGGTTTTCAGGTCGCGGCGGAAGGCAGCGGCTATACGTGGGCCGAAAGCAGTCGTGAGAACCAGCTCACATCATGGTCGAACGATCCTGTCGAAGACCCCGCCACGGAAGCCCTTTACGTGCGGGATGAGGCGACGGGCGATATCTGGACGCCCACCGCGCTGCCGATCCGCGACGGTGGCATGTACGTCGCGCGTCATGGCCACGGTTACAGCCGGTTCGAGCACAGCGCGAACGGTATCGCACTCGACCTGCTGCAATACGTGCCGCTTGCTGATCCGCTGAAGATTTCCCGTCTGACGTTGCGCAATCTGTCGGGCGTCGTACGCCGCCTCTCCGTGACGGCGTGGACCGAATGGGTGCTCGGCACGTCGCGAGGCGCGTCGGCGCCGTTTATCGTAACGGAAATCGACCCGGTGACTGGCGCGATGCTGGCGCGTAATCCATGGAATATCGCGTTCGGCACACGCGTCGCGTTCGCCGACTTCGGCGGCCGGCAAACAGCGTGGACCGCGGATCGCACCGAATTCCTCGGCCGTAGCGGCGAAGCCGCCGCGCCGGCGGCGCTGACCGGTCATCTCCCGTTGTCCGGCGCGACCGGCGCGGGGTTCGATCCGTGCGCGGCATTGCAGACTTTCGTCGATCTGGACGCAGGCGAGGTCATCGAACTGGTTGCATTCGTCGGCCAATGCGCATCCGTCGATGATGCACGGGCATTGATCGAACGCTATCGCAGTGCGAATCTCGATGCCGTCCTCGCCGAGGTGACACATCACTGGCACAGCGTGCTCGGCGCCGTTCAGGTGAAGACGCCCGACCGGGCGATGGATCTGATGCTGAACGGTTGGCTGCTGTATCAGGCGCTCGCGTGCCGCGTCGAGGCGCGTGCGGCCTTCTATCAGGCGAGCGGCGCTTACGGGTTCCGCGATCAGTTGCAGGACATGATGGCGCTGACGCACGTGCGGCCCGACGAAACGCGGCGGCATCTGCTGCGCGCAGCGTCGCGGCAATTCGCCGAAGGCGATGTCCAGCATTGGTGGCTGCCGCATTCAGGCCAAGGCGTGCGCACCCGGGTCTCCGACGATCGCGTGTGGCTTGCATACGCCGTCGCGACATACATCAGCTGCACGGGCGATGACGCGGTTCTCGACGAGATCGTGCCGTTTCTCGACGGTCCGCGGCTGCAACCCGGCGAACACGACGCTTTCTTCCAGCCCATGATCGCGGAACAATCTGCATCGTTATTTGAGCATTGCGCACGCGGTCTCGATCAATGCATCGAATTGACGGGAGAACATGGCTTACCGTTAATCGGCACGGGGGACTGGAATGATGGGATGAACCGCGTCGGCGCTAACGGCAAGGGAGAGAGTGTGTGGCTCGGCTGGCTGCTCCTGCGCACGATCGGGTTGTTCGCGCCGCTCGCCGAACCGCGCGATGCGCAGCGTGCCGCGCGCTGGCGCGATCATGCGACATCGGTGCGCGATGCGCTTGAGCGTGAGGCCTGGGATGGCGAGTGGTACCGTCGTGCGACGTTTGACGACGGCAGCTGGCTTGGCTCGCATAGCGACGTAGAGTGCAGGATCGATTCGATTACCCAGTCGTGGGCTGTCTTGTCAGACGCGGCGGATCCGATACGCGCCGCACAGGCGATGGCTTTGCTGGAGAAACATCTTATCCGTCGCGAGGACGGAATCGCGTTGCTGTTCACGCCGCCATTCGATAAAATTTCGCAGGACCCGGGCTATATCAGGGGCTATCCGCCGGGGCTGCGCGAAAACGGCGGCCAATATAGTCATGCCGCGATGTGGGCAATTCTCGCATTTGTGAAACTGGGCGACGGTAACAGGGCCGCAGCGCTGTTTTCGCTTTTGAATCCCGTCAATCATGCGCGCACGCCAACGGAGGTCGAGCGCTACAAGGTCGAGCCCTACGTCGTCGCGGCCGATGTCTATTCCGTGGCGCCCCATGTCGGGCGCGGCGGTTGGACCTGGTACACGGGGGCGGCGGGATGGATGTACCGGGCGGGCGTCGAAGGCATTCTGGGGATTCGCAGGGAAGGGGATTGTCTGGTGATTGACCCTTGTATTCCTGACTCGTGGCCGGGCTTCGAAGCAAAGATCAACATGTGCTCGACGCTATATGAGATCCGCGTGGCGTCGACCTCAGAGGCCCGCGCGATGCATGCTGTTCTTGACGGCAGGACCGTCGATTGCGCTACTGAAGGCGTGTGTGTACCACTGGATTCTGGCGTACACAAGCTGTCCATCTCGCTGTATCTGGCTGTCGCTGTCGAGGTGAACTCGCGCGAGCCGGCCACGTAAGCGATGGCTCGTTAGCGCGACAGCAGGTTTCTGACGCCAAGATTGCTTTAGAAAGAAGGGCCACTTTGTTTACTTCCTCATTGACGTTTTTCTCACACGGCCTGCTTTTGCTGACGTGGGGGCAAATCCTGCTCACCACTCTGCTGCTGACGCACATCACGATCGTTAGCGTGACGGTCTACCTGCACCGTTGCCAGGCACACCGGGCGCTCGAGCTGCATCTCGTTGCCAGTCATTTCTTCCGTTTCTGGTTGTGGATGACAACGGGCATGCACACGGGAACGTGGGCTGCCGTTCACCGCAAGCACCACGCGAGGTGTGAGACCGACGAGGATCCGCACAGCCCTCAAGTCCGTGGCGTCTGGACAGTATTGCTGGGCGGCGCGGAACTGTACCGCGCTGAAGCGAAGAACGAAGAAACGCTACGGAAATTCGGCCACGGCACGCCGAACGACTGGATCGAGCGCAACGTCTATTCGAAGTATCCGAACCTCGGTATCAGTTTGCTCATGGTGATCGACGTAGCGCTGTTCGGTATCGTCGGTGTCTCGGTCTGGGCCGTCCAGATGATCTGGATTCCATTCTGGGCAGGCGGTGTGGTCAACGGCGTTGGACATTTTCTGGGCTACCGCAACTTCTCTTCGCCCGATGCGAGTACGAATGTCGTGCCGCTCGGCATCCTGATAGGCGGCGAGGAATTTCACAACAACCACCACACTTATGCAACATCCGCCAGGTTCTCGAATAAATGGTTCGAGTTCGATATCGGATGGATGTACATCTGCATTCTTTCTGCGCTGGGAATGGCAAAGGTGAAGAAGGTTGCGCCGAGGCCGCACCTGGTGAAGAGCAAGACGGTGCTCGATGACGAGACGGTTCAAGCCATTCTCCGCAACCGTTATGAGGTGATGGCGCGTTATGCCAGAACGGCTGAATGCGCGTATCGGCAGGAGCTTGGTCAAACGAGAAACATCGGTCTTTGCAAACGATTTCTGCTCAAACGCAGGGTGAGAAAATGGTTTGGCGGCGCTTGCTCCGGCGCCTATATCCAGCAACGTCAGCAGTGGTTTGCGGAAATGTACGACGGTAGCCAGACGCTGCGTATCTATCTGGACCTGCAAGACGGCCTGTTGGTGATCTGGGAACGGTCGAACAGGTCGCGCGAGCAGTTGCGGTCACAACTTCAGGAATGGTGTCGTCGAGCCGAGCACAGCGGTATCAATCCGCTCAAAGAGTTCTCGGTGCGCCTGCGTCAGTACACCTGATGGAGATGCAATGCTGAAAATGCAATGCGCGGTACGGTTAATCGTGACGGAATAAAAAGAAGCCGGCGTCTCGCCGGCTTCTTCATCAGGCGGTGAGACCGCCCAACGGCCTGCTCGTGCAGGGCGTCGTTTTGGTGTTGCGCGTGAACCGCGCAACGCTGTCGCTTACGCGATGTCAGTTACTGGTGTGCCGGGCATCTGGGTACCCGCCGCCCGACCGATGGTTTCTTGCATCATCCGTTGGGCTCGCATCATCCCGCCGAACGCAGACTGCATCGCCGTAGAGCCAGCGTCCGACCGAAAAGGGGCGGTCTTCTGGCCAAAGCTGGTGGCAGCCTTTATCCACATGGCGGTGTACTGGTTACGCAGATCCTCGCCCGCGCGCGCAATTGCGGTCATGAACTGCGAATCGATCTCGCGGACGTGCGTGGAATACGACACGGCATGCTCTGTAAATCGCTGCGACAGGCCGACCGCACCGGCGACAGGCGGTAGTCCTGACTTCTGCGGCGACAGAGCGGATTGCCCTTCTTCCATCATCGTCTTGAATGCTGCGAGATTGAGGTGAGTCAGTTTTTGCAGTCGCTCAAAGGCTTCATTCTGCAAGCCGAAAAGTCCCGGCAAAGTACGCAGGCCAAAGTTGGCGGATTGCTCAACAGCAGTGGTGGTATTCATTGAGTGCTCCTGATCGACCCGGCACGTACGTCCAAGGGATATCGGAGGCGAGTGTGTCGCTAATGATCTGCAGGTCGGAGTGACGCGGCATGCTTTATGCCGCGCTGCAACAAGGTTACTGTATACCTTTCCCGCAGGATGTACAGTAATTCTTAAATGCCTGTTCTGCCGGATGGAAATGCCCGGGTGCCTGTCGTTCGGTTTTGGATCTCCTGACGGACGCGAACGTGTATTGAGTTTGCCTATAAGGGTGGAATCCGCAAAAATGCTCAGGAAGATCTTCTCCTTCTTCTGAGGTCAAACATGCGATTAGCCGACTTCGTGCTTGACAACATGGATGCCATCCTGTCGCGATGGGAGGAGTTCGCGCGCACGCTGTTGCCGGCTGCGGCAGACATGAGGACGCTGGCCTTGCGGGACCATGCGCAGCAGATTCTAGAGGCGGTGGCAAAAGATCTGTCCACTCGGCAGAGCCGGGAAGACCAGTTTGAAAAGTCCACCGGGCAGGCGCCCGTACTGGCCGGTGTTGCAGAGACCGCCGCCCAGACGCACGCGCTTCTGCGCGCGCGAAGCGGGTTCGACATCAACCAGCTGGTTGCCGAATACCGCGCCTTGCGCGCGAGCGTACTCCGACTGTGGATGGACGAATGCGCGCCAGACAGTCATCACGTGGACGACATGGTTCGTTTCAACGAGGCCATTGATCAGGCGGTCGGTGAGTCCGTACGGTTTTTCACCATGCGAGTAGACCTGTCCCGAAATCTCTTCCTTGGAATGCTGGGGCACGACATGCGCAGCCCACTCCAGGCCATCCAGATGACATCGTCGTATCTGGCGGCGCTGAACGCCGGCGAGAATGTGAGCGGGGCTGCGTCCCGCCTGATGCGAAGCGGTGATCGCATGCAGGCCCTGCTGGACGATATGGTTGATTTCAACCGGACCAGACTGGGTTTGGGGATGAATATCGCGCCGATGCATGTCGACCTGGCCCAGTTGTTTGCCGACGAACTGGAACAGTTGCGATCAGTGCATCCGGGTCGTCAGGTTGATCTGGATGTGACCGGGGACTGCTCGGGTGTCTGGGATGGCCACCGGCTACAGCAGTTGCTTGGCAATCTTGTCCTGAATGCGATCAAGTACGGAGCGCAGGACACCCCCATACATGTGACAGTAAGAGGCGAAAGCGCCGAAGTGGTCATGGAAGTAATAAATGCTGGCGGCGCCATTGAGCAGTCGACCCTCGACTGTATCTTTGACCCGCTGCAACGCGGCCTGGACCAGCCAGAGAATACCGACAGCAGTATAGGGCTGGGACTGTACATAGCGCGGCAGATTGCAAGGGCGCATGGGGGCGAGATCGACGCGCGCTCCAACCGCGCAGAAACGGTGTTCTGTGTAAGGCTGCCGCGAGACAAACAGGGTTGATGGTTGTCGCCGCGATAGCGGGCTTCCAGCGGTCGGCCCGCTCCCCCTCGTCGCAGACGTGTTAGTCTCAGTGACAAACCTGAGGCATCCATGCGCCGAACAATCGAGTATCGGGGATTCGAGATTCATGTCGAACTGACTCCATCAGCTGACGACACCTTTGACGTCACGTTTCAGATAAAAGGCGGCACTAACCTCAAGGTGCTCGGTGCGAAAGGAGGACGCATACCTCTGCGCAATGGCCCCTTCACTGAACGGTGGGCCTACCTGGTAGCAGAAATAGCAGGGCAAGCCGCAATCGATGTGTTGCTCGGTCCAGTCGACTGATCAGGTCTCTGTTTGATTAACTTCGGGCCCACCATTTGATGTCACGGTACGGCGCTCGCCGCCAATCGACGCGACAGGCTTAAGAGTTTCGGGCGCCATTTGTACTCGTGCGGCGTAACGGATCGTGTACGAACATGGCGAGATCGCCTGTCGCAGTACACAGCCCGACCGTCCACGCTTGAACTCGCTACTCACCACTCGCCGCGGCATCCAATGCCAGCGCCCGTCCGTATGCGCCCGGCAGTGCAAATCCGAAACGGCTGCCACCAGCAATTGCGCGAATCTGGAAAGTGTCTATCCGATGTTTCGCCCCGGGAACACGCCATGCGGCACAGGTAGCGCAGCTTCCCGATCACACGCGGCACATCGCCGCATTCTCGCCAGAACATACGTTCTGAGACTCCAAACGTAAAGAATCGCACGTAATCAACGTCGCGATTCGTTGCGTCCTCCGGAATCCAATTGGCCTCACGCAATGGGCGGTGCTCCGTCTGTGCCAGGCCTTCAAAGGAGAGAACACCATGTTTGTACATAACAAACGCCTTCAGTACACGGTGCGTGTTGCCGCACCTAATCCCGGCCTCGCCAATCTGCTCCTCGAGCAGTTCGGCGGACCACAGGGTGAACTGGGTGCAGCCTGCAGGTATTTCACCCAGGCGGTGGGCGAAGACGACCCGGGCCGGAAGGACCTGCTATTTGACATTGCGACCGAAGAGCTCAGTCACCTGGAAATCGTGGGCTCGATTATCGCGATGCTCAACAAGGGAGCGAAGGGTCAACTGGCTGAAGCGGTGGAGAGTGAAGCCGAGCTTTATCGCGCAATGACGGGCGGCGGCAACGATTCTCACATTACGTCGCTGCTCTATGGCGGTGGGCCTGCACTGACCAATTCTGCCGGTGTCCCCTGGACAGCGGCATACGTCGACACCATTGGCGAACCGACCGCAGACCTGCGCTCAAACATTGCAGCCGAAGCACGAGCGAAAATCGTGTACGAAAGACTGATCAACGTAACGGAAGATCCCGGCATCAAAGAAACGCTGGGCTTTTTGATGACGCGGGAAATTGCCCATCAGAAGTCATTTGAGAAGGCGCTGCACTCCATCCAGCCGAACTTTCCGCAAGGGAAGCTTCCCGGCGTGCCGGAGTTCACCAGTGTCTACTACAACATGTCCAGCGGCGACGCATCTCCGCGCGGTCCGTGGAATGAGGGCGCCGACTGGGAATTCGTGGAGACACCAGAGCCTGCGGTTGATGGTGGCGACGGGTTGGCAACTGTCAACGTAACGGCCGACGAGGCCGAAGTTTTACGCGCCATGGCTTCACGCACCGCGTCCGATACGAAGGCAGACCCGATGACGGGTGCAGATCTCGGTGTTGGAGAGGCTGTCAAATGAAGTACTGAGGTACAGCGCATGTGGGCAGCGTCAAGGCCAGGGGCTGCCCCTACACGATCATCCGAATAACAACAATCGGGAATTCAATTGCGCCCTTGTTGATGCGCATACAATGAATTTTGCTGCGTCGCAACAGATAGCTTTTGGTCCCGTCGAGACAAAATAAAATGAAAAGCACACTAAAGCGGGACAGCGGCGCATAGATGCGTGTCGAGATGATGTTCGAACTCGAACTTGCCGGGGGCGCTCGTATATCGCCCGCATGTTGCATGCGGCATCCCGCAATACCTGTATCAATGAACTGGTGCGTGGCTTTGTTCACCTGTGTATTGACCTCAAACGCTTTCTATTGGCACTAGCGGTATAGCTTCAGTCAGACGGGAATAGCGAGTGCGCGGCGGCTGTCCGGAAGTATGCCGACGTTATGAGAAGTGATCGCAGTAGCTCGAAGGAATCCCTCGATGTGCCGCGACGACACCGAATTAGAGGCATGTCAGCGTAGAAAATACCGGCTCCCGTTAGATAAGGCATCAGCAACTTAAAGCGCTGCGTCGCCCCGGCGCGGGCCGAACATTTCCACGAACCTCTCTCAGTGTAGTGCTCTCTACACGCTGCCTTCATCGCTATCAGCAGGTGCCGTATGAGTATGGGCGCGATCCCGTTAACGGATGCACGGCAATACAAGCTATTGATGAGACTGCGATCATGCGCGCGCGTCCATCGATCAAGCCGCGTTCGCAAGAATGAGAGCTGCAAATGCGACGGACAGAAAAGGGTGAAGCGGTTGACCGCCGGGAACGGCCAATGCGCTATTACAAATGAACACAATCATCTTTGTGTTTGCTATTCCAAGTTCCCCGCAACTACCAAGGCACATCCATGAAACTGCTTATTACCCAAACCGGACTACCCCGCGTGTCATGGGGCTCCGTGATCACCGGCGTCATTCTCTCTCTGATCGTATATCTCGTTCTGACCGTGCTAGGCACGGCAATCGGCATGACAGCGTTCGCACCGCTGTCGCGCTACAACCCGCTGGATGGGTATGGCTTCAGTTCCGGCGCGTATCTCATCATCATGACTGCCATCGCGGTTTTTA
>BBSL01000382.1 GCA_001319865.1 Burkholderia sp. E7m39
ATTCGCCGCAGCAGATTGCGGAACTCAATAAAGCCAGTTATCAGTCATTCGTCAATCTGACCGGAAAATACATGAACGGACTTCAGGAGCTCGCGGAACTGAACGTTCAAACAATCAGGACAATCATTGAAGAGAGCAACAATTTTCCGAAGGACAATGTCACTGAAAACGTCGGCGATCTTCCGCAATGGCAATCAAGCATGCTGACCCAGCTTCCCGGGAAAGCGGCTTCCTATAATCGCCATCTACACACCATCATTCTGTCGACAGGTGCTGAAGTCGCGCGCGAGGTCCAACGCCAGTACGAAAGTCGTGGTGGACAGGTCAACGCGATTTTCATGGAGGCGATAGAAAAGGCGAACGCGGCGTCGACAAGAACGGCTGAAACCCTGGAGAACACTATTGCAAAGTCAGCGCAGGACATGGTAGGCACCACCGTTAAAGACGCAGTAGAAAGCGCTTCATCGGATGCCGTTTCGCAAACAGCGAAGGCGACGGGCGACTTCATGGCCGGGGGCGAAGCGATGCTGCCCCAGCCCAATAAATCCGGCAACAAGCGCTAAACGACAGATCTTTCCCGTGCAGGATCTGGATGCAAGCAAACAAGACCCGCTGAAGGCGGGTTTATTTTGCAAGCATGCGATTCGCGACCGCTGACCGACAAGAACATCATGAATAATTCCAACCCGTTTCTATTCGCGCAGGATTTTACACTCGCGCTTTTTGTACGAGGCCCCGTGGACGCGACTACAAAATTCTTTTGCGCAATGATGCCAGAGCACGCTTCGGCGGATCCGGAGCCGTCTCACTGCGATGGGCAATGCGCAGATTCAGCGGCAATGCCATCGCTGACGAGGGTGCCGGCCGAGTCCATATGGCTGCAGAAGACGTTTCGGGGAAAGATGGGATCGCGAAACTACAAAGTTTATGTTCCGACATCGTACCGACGCGAACCTCTCCCGATGATCGTCATGCTTCACGGCGCCAACCAGGATCCTGACGATTTCGCCGCCGGGACGAGGATGAACGGTCTCGCCGAAGCGGCGCGATACATCGTCGTTTATCCGGAGCAACCGCAAAGCGCCAATGCCGCGAGATGCTGGAACTGGTTTCGGCCGGGCGATCAGATTCGCGAGTCGGGCGAAGCGGCGCTCATTGCCGAGCTCACTCGCGAGGTGATGTCCACGTATAACGCGGATTCCACCCGCATTTACGTGGCCGGCATGTCGGCCGGCGGCGCAATGGCAGTCAATCTTGCCGTCACTTATCCCGATCTTTACGCAGCCGCCGGGATCCACTCGGGGTTACCCTACGGGATTGCGAATGACGCATTTTCCGCCATGTCTGTCATGAATCACGGGTCAACCGATTTTCAGTTTGAATTGTTGCGGAAGGAATCGGAGCAACGCGCCTATAGACCTCTGATCGCCTTCCATGGAGATCAGGATAATGTCGTGCATCCCCGCAATTGTGACGATTTGATACGCATGAACTGCACCTTCGCAGTCTCAACACAAAGCGCGTCCCGTCAAATTTCGACGGTTGCGACAGAGGACGGGATCTATGGCCATACGCGCAGTCTTTCATACGACGACGAGGGCGGGGTCGTAGGAGAACAATGGATTATTCATGGTCTCGACCATGCATGGTCCGGCGGCGATAGTGGAGGAAGCTATACCGACGGTAACGGACCTGATGCATCTCGCGAAATGCTTCGCTTCTTCGATTCGATCAGTCTCAATACAGGGGGGGACCGGGAGGTCTCAGCCTGATCGAATGGTCGGCGTCGTTTTCACTTCTCAACATATTTCGGTCAGGCCTAATCGCTAGCGACGCCTTTCTGCCGCCGCGATGCGGCACAACGATTGCGGTTTGATACACGTATTGCAAGAACTCGCAGTCGCTTGGCGTGAGACACCTGAGGCAGCGCGCACCGAGATCGACTGCGTTGTCGTGGGGTGCCTTTGATTTTCGAGCATTTTTCCGGTTAGGGGCGCCTAAGCCTGGCGCGGCCTTGCCTTATGTCCCTGTATAAATTCTCTTTTCAATCAAGCACATGCTGACTACCCTCAGAGGGGCTCAGGTTGGGCGGGGTGACGAAAAGCCGATATTCCAGACGGCGTCTGGAATATCGGTTCATTGCGCAGGATTCGACCGTCTAGGCCTGGCGACTGGTGGTCGAGGCGGGCAGATCACTACCGAGACTTGGAAGAATTCGCCGCGCGTACCGGGCCACCGGAAAATTAAAGGTCCCGCGCAGATTGATGCCCTCCAGGTGGGTCGGCGCAATGCGCCTTAACTGTTCGGATCCCAGTGGCTGCCCCGTGGCCGCCTCTATTTCTTCTAGGCTGCGTTGCATGTGGGTGGTGTTCCACGCCATCAGGACATTCGCGAGAAGTGTCAGTGCGGACGACACCGCCAAGAGTGACTCCTGGCGTCGGGCCAGCTCAACGGGAATCTTGCCGATATGGATCGCGCGCTGAACATTGTGTACGGCTTCTCCGCGGTTCAACACATGCTGCAATTCAGTCCTGAACGCGGTGTTGGTGAAATAGTCAATCAGAAAGATGCTTCTGAACAGTCGCCCGATATGAACACCACCTTCGTACACAGCCTGCCCGCGCGCTGCGGAGCCGAAGCGGGTGAGGGCGTCGACTGCAGTACACTTTCCACAACGGATGGACGCGGCGATCCTCACAAACTCGTCCCAGACATTCGCGATGAGATCGAGCCTGACATCGCGATCAGTGATCGCGACAAGTTGCAGAGGAACATCATGTCTGCGGGGAACGTGAAGGCGACGGTCACGAAGATGCGACAGGCGTGGGCACAGATCAAAACCTAGTACCCGGGCCAAGCCCATCGCAAAATCGGTAAACCCGTGCGTATCGACCGCAAGCGCCGCAATGTCAGTGGTTGCGCTCTGCCGAACGACCCCTTCAATTGCCGCGCCCGCCTGTCGCTCATTCAGCACAATGGGCTGATCGTAGAAGATGCCCCAACGATCGAGCACGTGGGTATACATTCCGATAGATGCGGTACGGCGCCGCGGATCAGCGCGCGCCTGCCAGACAGTACGCGTTGTCTCGAGCGACATCATGTCGGAAGATGCAAGATCGGCGCGTCCCCAGTGAGCAGCGACGGGATGTTCATGCATGAATTCGAGGACAGCGTCGGCTGCAAGCCGAAGCATTCTTTCATCCTCAAGTCGCTTCATCATCTGGCGGATGGCGGCCGGCGAAACTTCCGTAACCATTCGGGAAATGTCGGCCGCCGAGAGCGAAGTTCCGTGCGCCAGTACGGCTGAATAAACCATCAGCAATTCGATCCGTGATCGAGGCTCGCGTCCCAGCAGGATCCAGCTGAAGCGTGTCGCACTGTCAATTTCGAGGATGATCTCGGGTAACTGACCCGGCGGATGGGCTTCGAAGATGGCGCGTCTCAGCCGATCGGTCTCCGCGTCTTCGGGCTGGGCTTCCAACGGATCGAGATGTACCGCCGTGTCGATCTGCACGATGCCGTTGTCCACTGCCTGGCCAAGCATTTCGAGGCGCTGATCGAGGTGTGCGAGGACCGGACCCAGAAATTCCTGGGGGTCCTGCGGCAGGCCGAGATGCCCATACAGATTATTCCGCTTTGTCGGCCACTCCTCGGCTGGGATCAGCATGTGCGCCTGGCTACGGAACGAGAAGCTGTGCCCGATAAAGATGGAGCCATTGCGCAGTGCGACCCGTAAGGCAAACAGGGTGGCCCATTCGAAAGCGACCATTGCCTTGAAGCGATCATAGCCGTCGATCGCCTCGCGCCATGCCCGACCAAGCCGGATGTTCACGCCGTCGGGCAACAGATAGGCATGATGTCGATAGAGACCTCGCAGCAGGACAATTGCATCGAGGACCGGATGTGTCGTTTCCGCCTCGAACGGCAACTGCACGAGACGCATCAGCAGATTGCGCGCGGAATGACGTTTCAGAATCAGGCATTGACGGATCTGGCTGCGCCTGTTTGGCGCATGCGGATGCAGGACCTGATCGGCCAGCACGCAAAGTTCTTTACGTAGATTTTCATGCGACAGCGATTCGTCGGTGGCCAGTGCCTTGACGGCAGCGGCAAATTCATGGAGCTGATCGGCGGACTTTACTCTTGCAGCGTCGACCTCACGGGATGCGTCGTTGACGACTTTCTGTATCCAGCGCCGGAGCATCGAGAGCACCTGGTCGGTCGCTGTACACAGGGCATATCGCATAAAACACGCTGCCTCCAGCCTTCGGCCTTGCGGCTCGATCCGCTTGCTGATCGAAGGTGACCGGCTGGCACAACGACGCGCGTAGTGGCGTACGATCGCATCGTTGCACTCGACAGGCCAGTTCACTGCCACGCCGTGCATCGTGAGCAGATTGACCTTGTCGAGCACTTCGCCCATCTGATGGGTCGACCCCCGAAGCGGAACGGCCCACAACCAGCGCTGCAGACTTGAATGTTCCCCATGCGGCTGGGGAAGAATGCGCGCCCAACTGTCCAGCTTGTCCGTGCCCAGCGCCTGCTGAAGCGTCTCATGCAGTAACGCCTCGATGTCGTGCACTGCCTGAACAATGAACTGCCTCAGCATGCGATCGGGCGGTATCACGATCCGGTGTTCGTAGAACCATCGCTTGAGGTCGCTCATCAGCTGGCTGCGTTCCGGGCGGCCAGTGAGCTGTTCCTTGAGCCAACGAATGACGTATCGACGTTGATGCTCCGCAATTGACCGGAAATTTACGACAGTCTGAGCGAAGATCTGATGGTCGGACAGCGTTTTCAGATTGCCATCGTAGATCGATCGAAGCGTCCCGACGTCAGGCGACTGGACGCCCAGTTGCTGGCCGAGGTGTCGTAGAAGGACCGTGGGGATCTGCTTGTACGAGTCAAGTGTCCTACCGGTCATCCGTATAAACCCGACATGCAATGCCATGGCGAGCCGATAGAGATCGGAGCGCCGCGAATCGATGCTCGCAAGTTCGCGCCTGGAGAACGTAAAGAACGTATTGAGTTCGAATTCGCTCAGTTCGCGCGGTACCTGCCGGATCCCGAGATATGCCATACGCCAGTGATCCATCTCGCGCACTCCGCATCGACGATGAGAGCGACCAAGCGTAGCGAGGCAAAATCAGTTGCGCTACAGTAGAAATCGGGATGGCTGTCCTGAGCGCAACGACTAAGGATGGTGTCGGAACACAACGCGCAGCGCTTGTCGCTCGCCGTTACTGCACTATGATCGGTTGCCGAGCGGATCGGATAAGGTGCAGTGTTAGCCGATTGACAACCGCTGCATCGACTCTCGCATCGGTGCAACTGGCGTAGCCAAACATAGGAATCCTACTAAATGTTGATAACTTTACTTATGTCAAATTCCCTCTTGGTTCCGCGACCCGTCAACTAATCTGTAGCCCGCGTTTCTGACACGACACGCTCACGGGCAAAGAAGCCAGCCTTATTGGATTCAAGGTGGCAACAGTTGATAGCGCTAGCGGATCACACCCGCTGACAACTTTTCGAGTGGCCGCGCGTTGCCGCGCAGCATCACATTGAAGCGCTGCATGTGCAGCGCGACGTGGTGCGCGTAGTCTTTGCCGCCGCCGCTATAACGCCAGAGCGCAGCATCAATATCGCCGCCCGATGCCTCGAGGTAGTCGCGCAAAATGGCAGAACCGATACGCACGTTGATCGCGGGGTCGTCGAGCTGTTTGACGTCGGTGAAGGCACGCGGATGCGCGGCGGGCAGTACCTGCATCAGGCCGCGCGCGCCCAGGGAGCTCACTGCGCGTGGATCGAAGCCCGATTCGACGGCCATCACGGACAACAGTAATACCGGCGACATCGAATAACGGTTCGCCTCCGTCATGACGGCTTGCGCAATCCTCAACGCATCCGCGGCCGATACCCGAAATTGCGCGCGCAGCGTCGCAACGATGTCAACGGGTGCAGGAACGAAGGGCGCGTCGGCACTTTGAGCCGTGGTCTCTGCTTGCGCATGTGCGAGTGGCAGCGCGCTGCACAGCGCGAGACTTGCCGCCATCAATGCGAGCCTGACAAGCGCGTATTTCCGCCGTGCTTTGGCGAGGGCGTAGTGTTGCTCTTGCATAGCGTCTGGTAAGAGCCCGGATGCGAGCACTTTAAGCACTATGCCGTCAATACTTTAAAAAGAAATGCGCTCTGCGCGTAAATACCGCGTAAAACCACTGCCGTCGCGCAGCGCGTCGTAGCAGCGATTCGATCGGCAAAATACGTGGAAGCCACATGCCGTCTTGCGCAGACATCGACCTCAGCTTTGACGACTGCGGTACGTCGCGTGTCAATGCAGCATCGGAATGGGATTGGGACTCAGCCGCCACAGTTTCACAAGTGTGCCCCCGCTTGCGGAAGAATCCAAGACTGCTCGCATCGAGCACCACGACGTCGGCGCCGTTGGTCGCGGCATACGCGGCGATTGTCTTTTCAGCGGGGCCGAAGATGCGCGTTCATGTATAGGGGACGCCGCAATGCCGGGCGCGACTGGAGCGCAACCGCGCGCCCTTATTCCTCCAGCAACTCGATCAATTCAACCTGAGACTGCACCCAACCTGGACAAACGCTGCGAAGCGAGGAAGGGAGCGGGAGATGCGATGACCTGATTCGTATTTAAGCGGTTCATTTAATTGCCACTCCTTGGGTTTTCATGCCATACAAATCGGCATATCAAACAATCCTGGACGAGACGTCTTCCATATTTACACCGTTTTTATTTCGCCTCGACTAGTTTTTAGCGTGAACGTTTCCCAGTAGTGAAATTTGCCGGTCGTGACTTTTCAGTCGGGTATGGAGAACAGAGATGGACGTGATCTACACCGTCGGCATTGCGGTACTTTTGCGGCCTCTGCCTGGCGCTTGCCGTCGGCTGCGAGAAACTGGCAGTCGCCGCGCA
>BBSL01000383.1 GCA_001319865.1 Burkholderia sp. E7m39
ATGATCTCGCTGATGCGGCACAACTCGCCTCACTCGCGGACGAAACACCGGAAGGCCGTAGCATCGCCGTGCTTGCCAAGCAACGCTTCAATATCCGCGAGCGTGACATGGCGGCGCTCCACGCGACGTTCCTCGGATTTACCGCGCAAACGCGGATGAGCGGCGTCGATCTGCCGGACCGCGAGATCCGCAAGGGCGCCTCCGAGGCAGTGAAGCTGTATATCGAGGCGCATGGTGGCCGTTATCCTGGGGAAGTCAACACCGCGGTGACCGACGTTGCACGGCGCGGCAGTACGCCGCTGGTTGTCGCCGAGAGGCCGGTAGGGCACGGCAGCACCGATAGCGGTCCGGCACGCATTCTGGGCGTGATCGAACTGAAGGATATCGTCAAGGGCGGTATCAAGGAGCGGTTTGCCGAACTGCGCAAGATGGGCATCAAGACCGTGATGATCACGGGCGACAACAGGCTAACGGCTGCAGCGATTGCAGCGGAAGCCGGGGTTGACGATTTCCTCGCCGAAGCCACGCCGGAAGCCAAGCTGAAGATGATCCGCGGACACCAGACGGAAGGACGGCTCGTCGCGATGACGGGTGACGGCACCAACGACGCCCCCGCACTCGCGCAGGCCGACGTCGCCGTTGCGATGAACTCCGGCACACAGGCGGCGAAGGAAGCGGGCAACATGGTCGACCTCGATTCGAATCCAACCAAGCTGATTGAGATCGTAGAGATTGGCAAACAGATGCTGATGACGCGCGGCTCGCTGACGACGTTTTCGATCGCCAATGACGTCGCCAAGTACTTCGCGATCATCCCCGCCGCGTTTGCGACAACGTATCCGCAACTGCGTGTCCTGGATGTGATGCATCTTGCGTCGCCCTCGTCGGCGATCCTGTCGGCGGTGATCTTCAACGCGCTCATCATCGTATTCCTCATCCCGCTCGCGCTGAAGGGCGTGAAGTACCGGGCGCTGGGCGCGGCCGCGCTCCTGCGCCGCAACCTGCTGATTTACGGGCTGGGCGGCATCCTGCTGCCCTTCCCGTTCATCAAGCTGATCGATCTGTTCATCAACGCGATGGGCTGGTCGTGATCGACCTGTGCGACCTTGCCGGATGGACATCGCGTGTCGTCCGTCCGGCCTTTTTCAACAGACATGGTTTGTGAGTCAACGATCATGAAGAACGCATTTCGACCCGTGCTGGTGCTGTTCGTCATCCTGACGGTGGTCACCGGCATCGTTTATCCCGCCATCGTCACGGCGGTCGGCCAGGCGGTGTTTCCGCATCAGGCGAACGGCAGCCTCATTGAAAAAGACGGCAAGCCCGTCGGCTCGGAAATTATCGGCCAGCAGTTCGACGCGCCGTACTACTTCTGGGGACGGCTGTCGGCCACGACGCCCAATCCGTACAACGCGCAAGGGTCGGGCGGATCGAACCTCGGTCCAACCAACCCGGAGCTCGCCGATCAGGTCAAAGGGCGGATCGCCGCGCTGCACGACGTCGATCCGTCGAACACGCTGCCTGTGCCGGTTGACCTCGTCACGTCGTCAGGCAGCGGCCTGGACCCGGAGATCACGCCAGCGGCAGCCGCGTATCAGGCGGGGCGTGTCGCGAAGGCGCGTGGCCTGTCCCGCGAGCAGGTCGACGGACTGATCGCAGAGAACACGTCCGGGCGGCAGCTCGGCGTATTGGGCGAGCGTCGTGTGAATGTGCTGAAAATCAACCTCGCGCTCGACCAGCTCAAGCCGATGCATTGAGATTCCCCGTGCGCGGAGGCATGCGGCCAACGCACGTGCCGGCGACACCAGGATAACGGGAGACTCGCAAGGAGACACGCGATGAACCGGCCCGATCCCGACGAACTGCTGGACCGGCTCCAGCGTGACGAAGAGAAAAGCCAGCGTGGGCGACTCAAGATCTTCTTTGGCGCATCGGCCGGCGTCGGCAAGACGTTTGCGATGCTGCAGGCGGCTCGGCGTCGCAAGGACGAAGGCACCGACCTCGTAGTGGGGATCGTCGAAACGCATGGGCGCAAGGAGACGCTTGCCCTGATCGAAGGCCTTGAGGTCATCCCGCCGGCGCGCATCGAATATCGTGGCCGGCTGCTCGCCGAGTTCGATCTTGATGCCGCACTCGCGCGCAAGCCTCAGCTGATTCTCGTCGACGAACTGGCGCATTCGAACGTCCAGGGCTGCCGGCATCTGAAGCGCTGGCAGGACGTGCAGGAACTGCTGGACGCCGGCATCGACGTCTACACGACGGTCAACGTCCAGCATCTCGAGAGCCTGAACGACGTGGTCGGACAGATCACGGGTATCCGTGTGTGGGAGACGGTGCCCGATCGCGTTTTTGATCTTGCTGATGAGGTGACGCTGGTCGACCTGCCGCCCGAAGAACTGCTCGACCGGCTGCGCGAAGGCAAGGTCTACATGCCGCAGCAGGCAGAGCACGCGGTCCGCAACTTCTTCCGCAAGGGCAATCTGATCGCGCTGCGCGAACTGGCGTTGCGCCGCACGGCCGACCGCGTCGATGCGCAGATGCGCGAGTACCGCGCCGATCAGTCGATCGAGCGGATCTGGCAGGCGCGCGAACGCATCATCGTGTGTGTCGGCGCCGGGCCCGAGAGCAGCAATCTGGTGCGCGCTGCAGCGCGCCTCGCATCAAACCAGAAGGCCGACTGGCTGGCTGTCTACGTGGAGACGCCGAAGCTTGCGCGGCTGCCTGATGCCATTCGCAAGCGCACGCTTGACGCGCTCAAGCTCGCGTCCGAGCTGGGCGCGGAAACCGTCACGCTGCAAGGCGACGAGGCTGCGCCGACGGTGCTTGCGTATGCGCGTATGCGCAACGTGTCGAAGCTGGTGGTGGGCGCATCGTCAGTGACGGGGTGGCGTGCGCGACTCAAACCGTCTGTCGCGCAGCGAATGGTCTGGTCGGCGCGCGATATCGACGTCACGCTGGTCAATTCCGGCGCGGTGCGCGAGGCCGCCGAACGCCACGATGCCGTGCGTGGGTTCGCGGGGTCCGATATGGGAGCGCGTCGCTCCACCCCGGCCTCTTATGTTTACGCACTCGCGATCTGCGCGGCCATTACGGCTATCGCCGGCATGCTGCTCGATCGGATCGCGCTGACCAATCTCGTGATGCTGTACCTGCTCGGCGCCGTCTTCACGGCGGCGCGGCTCGGGCGCGGCCCCGGCGTGCTGTTCTCGTTTCTCGGCGTGGCGGCCTTCGACTTCTTTTTCGTTCCGCCCCGCATGTCGTTCACGGTTGCCGATACACAATATCTGCTCACCTTCGCGGTGATGCTGCTGACGTCGCTGACAATCAGTCATCTGACGGCGAGCCTGAAGCGCCAGGCACACCTCGCCACACTGCGCGAACGCCGCACGGGCGCGATGTTCGCGATGACGCGCGAACTGGGTGGCGCGCTGATGACAGACCAGATCATCGAGATCGGCATGCGCCACGTCAGCGAGGTGTTTCACGCACGTACGGCGATCCTGCTGCCGGACAGCACGGAGATGGTGCGGCCCAAGGTCGAGAATCCCGATCCGGCGATCACGCTCAGCGACGCCGATCTCGATCGCGATATCGCCCAATGGGTGTATGACCAGCAGAAACAGGCCGGTCGCGGCACGGAGACGCTTCCGGCCGCGCTGGCGCTGTACCTGCCGCTCAAGGCGCCGATGCGCACACGCGGGGTGATTGCGCTGGTGTCTGAACGGATGGAGGATTTTGCAGTGCCCGAGCAGCGGCGCATGCTCGACACCTTCGTCGCGCAGATCGCGCTGGCGCTCGAACGGGTGCATTACGTCGAGATCGCGCAGGACGCACTCGTCAGCATGGAGTCAGAGCGGCTGCGCAATTCGCTGCTGTCTGCGATTTCCCACGACCTGCGCACACCGCTCACCGCGATCGTGGGATTTGCATCGGTGCTTGCCGAACAGGGCGTCGCCGTGTCGGGCGGACCCCAGGCACAGGAACTCTCGGAGGCGATCCGCGACGAGGCACTGCGGATGAATGGGCTCGTCATCAACCTGCTCGACATGGCGCGCCTGCAGGAGGGCAGCATGCGGCTGAACCGCCAGTGGTCCTCGATCGAAGAGGTGATCGGTGCCGCGCTGGCCGGCTGCCGGCGCATGCTGGGGGAACGCAAGGTTCAGGCAAGTGTGCCCCCGGACCTTCCGCTCGTGCAACTCGACGCGGTACTCGTCGAACGGCTCTTCGTGAATCTGCTCGAGAACGCGGCCAAATATACGCTCGCCGGGACGCCACTGGTCATCAATGCGTCCACCTTGCAGGAAGACGCACACCGGTACGTGCGTGTCGAAGTCAGCGATAACGGCCCGGGACTGCCGGCGGGGATGGAAACGCGGGTGTTTGACAAGTTCACCCGGGGAGAAAAGGAGTCGGCCAAGCCCGGGATCGGGTTGGGTCTCTCCATCTGCCGGGCGATCGTTGAGGCGCACGGTGGCAGGATAGGCGCGTCGAATCGCACGGACCCGAATGGGCGCGTGCTGGGCGCGACCTTCTGGTTCCTGCTTCCCGCCGACGAGAATCCGCCCGCCGAGGGTGAATCACTGGAGCCCGCAGGCTGGGCGGTTTCGACTGCCGCCCCGGGGAACGCATCGAATCCATCGGCCGGTCCCGCATAGGTCATGTCAGAACCTGTTGTCACCATTATTCTCATCGAAGACGAAAAGCACATCCGGCGCTTCGTGCACGCGGCGCTGCAAAGCGAGGGCATGCGCGTCGTCGAAGCCGGGACGGGACGTGACGGCCTGGCGATGGCCGCATCGTCGCGGCCCGATCTGGTGATTGTCGACCTGGGGCTGCCCGACATCGACGGTATCGAAGTGATCCGGGTTCTGAGGGGCTGGTCCGCTGTTCCTGTCATCGTTCTCTCGGCCCGTACCCGCGAGGAAGACAAGGTGGCTGCGCTGAATGCAGGAGCAGACGACTACCTGACCAAGCCGTTTGGCCCGGCCGAACTGATTGCGCGTATCCGTGCGCAGCTGCGCCGCCAGAATTGCAGTGTCACGGGCGAAACGTCGCAGCTTTCCTTCGGCGCGGTTCGGGTCGACTTCGACGCACGGCTCGTCGAGCGCGATGGGCATCCGATCCATCTCACGCCGATCGAATACCGGCTGCTGGCGGTACTCGCCCATCACGCCGGCCGTGTATTGACGCACCGTCAACTCTTGCAGGAGGTCTGGGGGCCCGCGCATGCCGAGAATGCCCACTATCTGCGTATCTACATGGGCCATCTGCGTCAGAAGCTGGAGCGTGATCCCGCGCAGCCCGAGCACATTGTCACCGAGACAGGGATCGGATACCGGTTGCTGGGTGTCCGATGAGCACCGGGGCACTGGCGGCCCATCATGAAGGTAAAACCGATGAAGGCAATATTGACGTACGTCAGACTGCCATGCCTGCCGTTAGATTGGCAGCAGCAATGCGGCCCGAACGGGTGCGGACATGCCATCACACGCCGGGTTGCCGGTGACCGCAGTCAACCGCCATCATCGGAGCAATACAAGCGCGCCGTCAATCAGGCTCTCGTCGCCCAGATTTTGATGAAATTTTTATGCATTGGCGGTGTGCTTTTACTGCATCCTGGTGATATGCGTGCTTCAATGAAGGTGACAGCGCCCGATTTGTGCGGACACGAGGTTTGATGTGCTGAAACTGCTGATTCCCGTACTAGGTCATAAGGGCGCAATCGAAGCGGCCCGCCATGGCGCGTTCCTGTTTGCCGAGCGATGTGTGTCAGAGGTGGAAGTCGTCGAAGTACTCGACGAACTGGCACAGGGTCGCGTCGCAGCGTTCCATTCGCGCTCTGCGTTGCATCGGGCCGAAAAGGCCCGGTGTCTGGATGCCCTGATGCAAACGCGCGCGATCCTCGACGAGGCCGGCGTACCCTACACCTGGAAGCGCGTCTTCGGGCCACCGGAGCGAACGATCGCGACGTACGCCGCCAGGGATCATGCAGACATCGTCGTGCTGGACGCAAGCCACCTTGGGTTCTTTCATCGATGGGCGGTCCTTGCCAGGCTTTGGCGACTGTCCTCAACTCCCGTCACAATGATTCACTGACATCTGTACGTCAGTCCCATGTCCCTACACGATACGCAACCGCCGGAGTAGCGCTGACATCGTGGTGCCCTGGACAAAGATTGAAAAAGCAACGACGGCAAAGCACATCGTCACGATTTCTTCACGGCGTGGCACCCCTGGCGGCAACCCCATTGCAAGCGCCAAGGCCAGCGCACCGCGGAGTCCACCCCAGAACAGTACATGTTGATGCCGTACGTCTATCCGCAACGACGAGCGTGAGAAAAGCATACAGCACGGGTAAACGGCCACAGCGCGCCCTAGCATCACGACCAGAATGGCGATGCCGATCGATACCCACACCGTGCTGTATTCCCGGCGAGCCTGCTGGATTCCAATGAACAGAAAGATAAACGAGTTTGCGGCAAAAACCGTGTACTCGAGCACGGTCTCAACGGCTTCCCGCCCCTTTCGCGTCATCGGATTAACCGCGTTGCGCCTGCCCATCACCAGGCCTGCAATCAGGGTCGCCAGCACGCCGGACAGGTTAAGGTTCTCGGCCAGCAGAAACGAGCCATAGGCCGCGATCATGGCGAACGTAATCTCGACCAGGTGATCGTCGGTGCGGTGAACCAGCGACAGCACGACGTTGCCGATCAGCAGACCGCAAAAGACCGAGCCAAGCAGCACAATGACCGAGATCCTGAAAACGTCGACCGGGTCAACGTGCGCGCCGGCAACAAATGCGAGCACGACCCGAAAGGCTGCCGCTGCAGTCCCGTCATTGAAGAGGCTCTCCGCCTCCATCAGATGCCTGAAACGGCCCGCGACGCCGGCTTCCCTGAGAGTTGCAAGGACAGAGACTGGATCCGTGGCGGCAATCAACGCACCGAAAAGCAGCCCGCTGATCCACTCCCAATGCAACAGGAAATGCATGCCTACGGCGGTCACGCCCGCCGACAGAAGGACGCCGAGGATCGCTAACGTATGGATGACGCCAAAATCTCTGCGTACCTCGCCCCAGCGCATGTGAAACGCCGCCTCGAAAATAAGCGGTGGCAGCAGCACGTTATATATGACATCCTTGTTGAGGGGAATCTCGGGAATTCTGGGAGACACCAGGAAGGAAAAGCTGATCCCGGCTATAACCAGACCGACGCTATACGGCATATGCAGGCGGCGCACGAGCATTGCCACCAATGCCGAGACGAGCAGCAACAGTTCAAGGAGCCCAACGTTAAAGTCCATCCGGACGGTTCCGATCGCAGGGAGAGATTGGAGTTTTGCTGCGGCTATCCTGATCCTTGCCGGCGCGTTTTGTTGCCATGCGAATGACGAAGTATATTCGATTACGCTGTTATCACATCGGATGTACATACCGACTACGCTTTTCCCTCCAGAAGACTTTGGTGACACATGCATCACTGCAGGATGGCGCACAGGGCGGCGACGCACGCGGGACCGGATTCGCAAAACCCAAACGTATGCGATCCACGAACGACACCCACGTGAGAATAGAAAAACAAAATGTAAGCATTTCGACAGATCGCGACGGGTTCGCGCCACCTGGGTAAAGCCGACTGGCACAACAGGTCATGCTGGCCTAGATTCATCCCACCGCCAGGCAGTCGACGGCGGGACAGACTGACGTTCCGCTTCCCGCGGACGGGCATGAATCCCGATTCGCGCACTCGCGCAGAAGTCACCGCCGTAAAACGGCGCGTTCATGCGCCGCCCTGGAGAGCGGCTGTTCCGATGAAACGGGGGACGTGATGGCTACCCTGAACAAGATGTGGCGGCTGATCGTCGGCAAACCGCTCGATCCACTGGACCCCGGCACCCGTCACGCGATTGCCGTCACGCCACTGCTGGCGTGGGTCGGCCTGGGCGCGGACGGTTTGTCCTCTTCGTGTTATGGGCCGGAAGAAGCATTCCTGGCATTGGGACAACACACGGCGCTCGCGCTGTTTCTCGCCGTGGCGACGGCGGCGACCGTTTTCATCATCGCGCTGGGTTACAACCAAGTGATCGAGCTGTTTCCGACGGGCGGCGGCGGTTATCGCGTGGCCACCGCCCTGCTCGGTCCCCGCCCAGGCCTCGTATCAGGCGCGGCGCTGCTCGTCGACTATGTGCTGACAGTCGCGACATCGCTGGCGAGCGGCGTCGATGCTTTTTTCAGCCTGTTGCCCGTTGGCGCCCAGGAATTCAAGCTCGCGACCGAGCTGACGCTGATCGTCCTGATGACGGGGCTGAATTTCCGGGGCATGCGCGAATCGATTCTCGTACTGCTCCCGATCTTCCTTGGTTTCGTCATCCTGCATTTGGGATTGATTGTCTACGGCGTCGCCGCGCATGGCAGCAACCTCGGCGCTGTCGTTCCGAACTCATTCGGCGAGGCGCATGGCATGTCGAAGACGCTAGGCCCCGTCGTCGTTGCGGCACTGCTGATGCGCGCGTTCTCGCTCGGCGGCGGCACGTACACCGGCCTCGAAGCCGTGTCGAACAACGTCAACATGCTGGCCGAGCCGCGCGTGCCGAAAGGTAAGGTCACGATGTTCTATATGGCGACTTCACTCGCCTTCACCGCGGGTGGCATCATCCTGCTCTACATGCTGTGGCATGCGCAGCCCGTCGAAGGACAAACGCTCAATGCCGTTGTGTTCGGCAGCGTGATCGATTCGCTCGGGCTGGGATCGCCGTTCGCGCGGCATGCGTTGCTCGCCGCGGTCCTTGCCTTCGAAGCGGGACTGCTGCTGGTGGGCGCGCAAACCGGCTTTCTCGATGGTCCCGCCGTGCTGTCGAACATGGCGTCGGACTCGTGGGTGCCGCGCCATTTCCGCGATCTGTCCACACGGCTCGTGCGGCAGAACGGCGTCATCGTGATGGGTGCCGCGAGCCTGGCGATCCTGTTCTGGACGCGTGGCAACGTGTCCGTGCTCGTCGTGCTGTATAGCATCAACGTGTTCCTGACGTTCAGTCTTTCGCTGCTCGGCCTGTGCGTGTACTGGTGGAAGCATCGCGGCGACGGCAGCCACTGGATAAGGCATTTCGCGTTTTCCGCTCTCGGGCTTTCAGTTACGAGCACGGTGCTCGTCATTACACTGATCGAGAAGTTCACGGCGGGTGGATGGCTCACCGTGCTGGTGACGAGTGCTGTCGTCGTGTTGTGCGTGCTCATCAAGCGGCACTACAGCGATACGCGCGCGCAGATTGCAAACGAGGATGCGTTATTCGCGGGCGCTACGCCCGAGGTCGATGCGGATACCGCGCCAGCAAAGCCAGATCCGTCGCTGCCCACCGCGATCCTGCTCGTCGGCAAGCACCGGGGCGCCAGCATGCATGCATTGCTATGGGTGAACCGGCTGTTCCCCGGACACTTCAGGAATATCATCTTTCTCGCTGTCGGCGAAGTCGATGCGCAAAGTTATGAAGGCGCGGAGCATCTGGAGAAACTGCGGCAAACCATCACCTCGTCGCTCGACTACTACGTGGCGCATTGCCGCCGGCACGGCATTGCCGCCGAGTACCGGATCGCATTCGGCACGCATCCGATTGGCGAGTTCATGAAGCTTGCCGAAGCTACGATGGATGAGTTTCCGAACAGCGTCTGCTTCGCGAGCAAGCTGATCTTCAGGCGGGTCAATTTCCTCACCGCGTGGCTTCATAACCAGACGCCCGTCGAAATACAGACACGCCTTCACCTCCAGGGTCGGCAGATGGTGTTGCTGCCGATGAATGTCGGGTAGATTCATAGCACATAACGCGTCTAGCAGGTCTCGCGGCCAGTCGGCGCGGCTCGTGCCGGTTCGGTCGTCGACGCCGCAAATCCGCCTTCGAACTCGATATGAAGCACGACCAGCCAGCGCCTCGGGCAGTCCTGCCGGACCCACACCGTGCGAGCACGGCGTATTTCCGTAGAACTGAGAAACCCTGCATCGTAAGCGTGAAGCCATGCGTGTTTCGCATCCGAGCGGATCCAGGCGCTGAGAATCGCGCACAACACGAAACTGAAAAGGATCGTCAGGCCGAGCGCAATGTCGGGATGATTCTCGTGCGCGAGAAACGCGAAGGTGGTCGTCAGAATCGCGTTCACCAGCACGACAAGGACAACGATCTTCATCAGTGCCCTGGTCCGCGATACCTGTCGATGTCGACTTCTCGTGCGCTGGATTCGCATGGGATGTTCCTCTCGTGTCAAAGCCATCACGTCGTCTGGTGCCGCTGTTCGACGCCATCGATCCATCTGGACGACGGCATCGCTCCGGGCCGGGCTCTCTACACCTTCAACGTCGCTTCATCCTGATCACGCGCGATATCTACCCCAGCGTAAATCCGCTGTTCTTCACGAACTCCGCGTAATCGGCCGGAGACGTCATCGATGTTGCGACCACATATTCGCCCGCATATCGGAATCGATCCGACGCAG
>BBSL01000384.1 GCA_001319865.1 Burkholderia sp. E7m39
GGAAGATCGGGATGGGTTCCGCCTGCCGCGCGAGCGTACGTCCCGCTGCACGCGCCGATGCGCTGCCGTCACATACGATGATGTCGGGCGCATGGGGATTCAGGTCCTGTCGCAGGCGGGGCGCGACGACCTTGCCGCGCTTGACAGGCAGAAACGCCTGCTTGCTTCCGCCCGTGACCCTGTGAATGTCTTCACGCGTATATTCTTTTCCGATTTCGAACATGGTTGACTCCCGGATATGGCGTCACGCAGCCGCGCTGCAACGCCAATCCGCGAGATCGTAGCGGCCCGTTTCTAAAATCGGTGTAAAGACACTGACGCGGCTGATAAATGCCGTATGTCGATCGCGAATCTTTTCTGCGAACAGGCGCTTTTTTACGCCGCATTTATTCGCTTCGGTCTACGCTTGGTCCAACTCGACAACCCTGAAGGGTACAAGTCACAGACATGGGCTCTGCACAAGTTCTGACCAGGCACGACACCGTTCCGGACACTCCACCCCGATACCGCTCTAACGTCATCCCGCTGCGCGCATCGCGCGCGCAACTCGAAGTCTTTCTCACAGGCACGAGCCCCGATACGCTGCGCGCCCATCTCGCCACCCTCTTTCACTCTCCGCTCGGTGTCTATGTTTCGCGCGCCGAGGCAACGCGCGGCAAGGTGTGCGTGCATTTCAACATTGCGACCGAAGACCTCCACTTCACACTCCACACGCTGATAACCACATTGCCTGAAGCGACGATCGGCGCGATCACGCGCCCCGGCACGCGAAAGGAGGGCTGACATGTATTCGGGAATCTGGCTTCCGCTTGTTACGCCGTTTTGTTCGGGCGAACTGGACGTGGAGGCGCTTCAAACGCTCACCGAGCACGACGCGCGCTCGGGCATCGCCGGCATCGTTGCGCTGGGCACAACGGGCGAAGCCGCGCTTCTCTCCGACATCGAGCGCGTAACGGTTCTGCAGGCGATCAGCGACGTCGTCGATGGACGGTTGCCGGTGCTGGTTGGCGTCGGGGGATTCAATACCCGAGAGTTCGTGGACGAAATCCGACGCCTCGAGCGTTGGGACGTGGCCGGCTTTCTCGTGTCAGCACCTGCCTATGTCTGCCCCGACCTGGCGGGCATCGCCTGGCATTTCGGGCAGATTGCACGCGAGACGGAACGGCCAATCGTGCTCTATGACGTGCCGCATCGAACGGGCGTGTCGATTGAGCCCGACACGGTGCGCCGGCTCGCGGAATGCGAGAACATCGTCGCGATCAAGGCATGCGTGAGCCGTCACTTCGACACGCTGTGCGACCTGCCCATCAACGTGCTGTGCGGCACGGACGAAGCTTTTCTCGACTGCCTCGCGGCGGGCGGGCATGGCGGCATCCTCGCAAGCGCGCACGTCTGCCCGGATCTGTTCATCGAGGTGCAGTCACGCATGCAGGCGGGAGACGTAGACACGGCACGTCAAATCTTCGAATGGCTCAGGCCTACGCTCAAACTGCTGTTTTCGGCACCCAATCCGTCGGCAATCAAGGCGATGCTGTCCATCGAGGGGCGCATTTCGGATGAGGTACGCATGCCGCTCATGCCCGCCTGCGCCAGGCTGTCGAGCAACTGGTTGAATCGCGCGCTGTCCTCGACGAACTCCGCGCTGAGTTTGCACTGGCCGTCCGATAGATTTCGCTCTCGCAGCGCGCATCTGACGGGACGCGCGGCACCACCTACGTGCTCATCGTTGTCCGCCGCGGGCTCGCATATACCGCATTAACAGCGCGCGCCCCCGGTTTAATACATTCGTTATGCGGTCAATGACAGAATCTCAACGTCAAGGATAGCGAGGTTGTACATGCTCCGGTTGAGATTTCGTCAATACGAGAATACAGCAGAATCTGTCGCGCAAGCGGCCGAGGACAGAAGCGTCATCATGGGCCGTCAAACCCTGCACGGCTGGTGCGTCGGACTGGCAGTCGCCGCTGGCGTACTTGGGTTGCTGGCGATCAGCCTGGGCTTTGCGACGTGCGGAATCGCCATATATGTCGCTGCGATCCTGCCGTTCGCGTTCTTTTCGTAGATGGTTGCCGCAAGCGCTTGCAGGAGCACGCCCCGTCGTCGAAGGCGAACAGAGCACTCGGTGCACGGTTCGAGACACCGGGTGTGTTTCTACGAGCGCTTGCGTCAACGTGGCGCAACTTGTGACGAGCGAATCAGGATTTTGCCCGGATTGAGGATTGACCGCTCTCTTTGCTATCGGACGGAAAGGTGTTCGCCAAAGATCAACAGACCCATTTCACCGCAGCCGTCCTCACTGCCGACTCGTCGGTGTGGTTTTCAGCGTGCGGTTTCGGCTGGGGATACTGCGCTTTCGCACTGCCTGCCGAGGTGGTGTGCGAAGCTCTCGGTGCGACCAACGCAACGCCAAAACAGTTGGTGCTCGCGTTCGAGCTCGGCAAACTCCGTCTTCAGAAGGCAATAGCCGGGAAACGCCTGCCAGGCACGGGCGAGCGGATTACGCTTTGCCTTGCCGATCTCTGACTTCGCGCGCCAGCGGAGCAACGGCTCCGCGACCGCCAGCACGTCCGATGATTTCCCGCTACGGGAACGCGAATTCAAGCTTGCTCACCCGACTTCGGGACATGGCCGGACGCGATAGCCATAGCCGTCTCCAGGAATGAACGGACACGCCGACCGTCATTCGCCCTTGACCTGCTTGCGGGTTAGCGCACCTCAACGGACATCACCGATGGCAGACTCGCCTGGAGCCTGGAACGAAGCTCGTCGACGCTGGCCTCACGCAGATTGATCAGATCCATGCTGAGTGATTCTTCACGATGCCGCCTGTCAACGCAGACTTTCCATGCGCCAACCTGCACACCAAACTGTAGCAGGCTTCGCCATACTGGTATTGCACGCAACTCGCCGATACCCGCCCGTACGACAACCCGATGGACATCCATGATGCTCCTCAAATTGACGTTAGCACCCGTATGAACCGCTGCGGGACGCGCGCGGCGTAAACGAAGCAATCCGCGACCGTCAAATTCTATCCTTAACAAATATGGCCAGTGCTCGTTACGTGTGCGGCCGAAATCTGACTGCTGTCTATGACGGTATATCGGACCTTGCTGTGCCCGTTACACCTCGCTCCGCGGCCACTTGTGCATCGAAATCAGCAAAGAGTTCACATACGGCGCGCGGGTCTGCGCAGGCATGGAGTCGCTCGCGGAACCGATAGTCGCAAAAGCACTCGGCCACCTCAGCGAGCAGATGCAGGTGCGTCATGTTCGCCCATTCTGGTATGAACAGCACGACCACGTCGGTGACGGGCCTGCCGTCCGGCGCATCGAAGGGAATGGGCATTGACGGGCGCACATAAAGCGCGAGTGCCTCATGCACTCCTTTGATCTGGCCATGAGCCACGGCCACGCCCTGGCCGAGCGCAGTTGAACCCAATGATTCGCGCGCAGCAAGACCGGCCATGACCGCTGCTGGCTCATACCCATAGTGTTGCACGAGGAATTGAGCAAGATGCGCGAAAAGCGATTCGCGATCCGTAACCTCCACATTGAGCAGCACATGGTCTTCCGTGAGCAGATGGGCGATCGACTCCTCTCCCGTGCCCCGCTCCTTGCGTCTCCCGTACCGGTCTGCGTCTGCGAAGGCGCGCAGCGCCTCCGCATGATGCATCAGCCTGAGCAGCGAGCGAGGCCATGACAGTCTCCCGAGATGCGCTCGCACGCGTCGACGAACAGCAGGAACAGCATGAGGCTGATAAGCCCGAGCCCGAACATGAGCGGCAGCCAGACCAGCAGGTTCATGGCACGACTCCCTTCGAGGTCGAGATCTTCGATGGGAATACAGCTCCGCACCGTGCCGCGCACAGTGTGCCCACCTGCACCGGGGTTCGTAAGCAGGTTGGTATAGAGGTATAGGATGGCGCAAGTAAAAATGGTGTGAATCCGGCGCGCGTAGGTGCATAAGGAAAATAAACGGCGAGCCTCACGCAAACTCTTTACGACATTTTTTCTTGTGGGGCACAGACGCCAACTCTAGACTTCGGATAACTCGGGAAGTCTGGAGACATATCATGAGAAAGCGTCGCGCAACAGCCGCGCCGCACACGGCCCTCACCCACGTCAAGCGGGGCATCGGAAGTATCGTGCTAAGGCGCTTCGATCCATCGCGCGATTCGTACGAGCAGCTCACGACGAGGCTGCACCGCGCGTTCGCGCGTCTCGGCATGATGGGGCTGAACTGCACCTGCGTGAATCAGGATGTGGCGGTCCATCGAGATGGCGTAGTGTTCGCGCTCCGCTGCCGTCGCCGCCTGGTGAAACGGCCCGGCCGTTGGATAGGTCGAGAAACAGATGTGTGCTGTCGAAGCGCGCACCCACCGCAGCACCTTCCATGGCAGCCTCCTGAACGGGAAGCATCCTGAACGGGATGCATCCTGCAGCGTAGGCCGCGGCGACCTCGCGTTCAAGCACCGAAAAGACCACGTTTCTGGGGACAACCGTCCCGGAACCGATAGTGACCGGCTACCGGCTATTTGCGGCTGACAGGGTCCGGCACCCGCCTTGCTGATATAAGCTTGTTGTAAGCGAGCGCGCCGCACGCGGGTCGCGCAGCAAGGAGAGCACGTCATGAAACCGCCTGATGCAGCGTCGTGCGCACGCAGCGCCGTTGCGGTGGTGGCGCTGTCCAAAGCGTTGTCCGGTTGCTACTACTACGCGCCTTACGGCTACGTTCCCTACGGTGATGTGCCGACGGCGGCGACGCAGCCATATCCGTTCACGATGCCCGATGAAGCCCCATCCGGCACGATGTCAGCCGCGACTGCATCGACGAACGCCTATGTCGCCACCGCCACGCCCGTGTTCGTCGAGCCTGCGTACTACCCCGCTCCGTATCCATATCCGTTCTACGGCTGGCCGTGGTGGGGACCCTCGGTGTCACTGAGCTTCGGCTATTGGGGCGGCTGCTGTTATGGCGGAGGCCATCATGGCCACTGGGGCCACGGAGGTTGGGGCCATGGAGGCTGGGGCCACGGACACGGAGGCGGCTGGGCCGGCCAGAGCGGCTGGACGGGCCACGGATATCGATGGCGCGGCGGTGGTGGTGGCTGGGGCGGTGGCGGCGGTGGCCATTACTGGGGCGGCGGCGGAGGTCACGGGCCCGTGCACTGAACTGACTGACATAGGACGAGGCGCAGTTGCCAGCGGCTCCTGGCACCTCACGTCGGCAAAGGTCTGTAGCCGTGAACCGGACACCCGTCAGGTCATTCTCGCCCCGCCTTCCCGTGCAGCAACACCAGCACTCGCAGGATTGAGTGAGGTGGCTGCCGATGCCGAGCGACAGCAGCATCTCGACGGTTGGCGCTCGAAGCTCGCTTACGCCAGCCAAAACGACAAAATGCCGGACATCAGTCGCGAAGGCCGGCCCATGCCAATCACCCACGCGCCGTGAACGAAAACGACCGGATACCTTCTCCAGCGTTGCGCCAGCAGGTACAAGTAGTCGTCAGTTGGACTTTCCCAGAACCGGATTCAGTGAACAACCAGGCGGGTAAGCCACCACGCCACTACGCTTGCCGCGAACGCACCCCAGCACGCGCCAAGAACAAACATCATGAACGGAATGGCGACGCACATCGAGTCGAACGAAAGTGCGCGCAGTACACGCGGCAATGCATACTGGCCACTTGCCGTAAGGAACAACGCGAAGAGTCCGGTGGACACAGCCGTGCGCCCGTGCATGAAGGCAGAGGCTGGCCGCACACGGTAACGGACGATAAAGTATGCAAAAAAGTAGGCGACGGCCGCAGGAGCGACCAGCAACAGCGAAAAGAGCGCGTCGTGCTGGACTGCAAAGCCCATTAACGCCGCGTGCGCATTGTCCAGGACTATTTCCTGCATTGTGGTTTGCCTTCATGTCGTGTTCTCGCCGCTGCCCATTTCACCCGATTGCCGACATCGAACTGTCCCGCCTGACAATCGAGAAAACAGCTCCGCTATCGACAGTTTGTGACACAACCCGGCTTGTCAGTCTGATGCTGGCAAGCCGGGTCAATTGTATGTTGGCGTCAGCATGCTCATTCCTTCGTTCTGTGGCGCGAGCCGCGCTTTCCATCGTCTGTCACGCACTTACCCGACGCTACGAAGGTCGTAGAACGTTCTCGAGGTCATCAAGCGAAAGGGGCTTGATCAGATGGGCATCAAATATCCGTTCGTCACTTTCGGGTCTGCTGGCGACATCGACGGAGCCCGTCAGGGCCACCAGCTTCGTCAGCGAGCATTGCGCCCGGAGACGAAGCAGTTGTGCCAGCTCAGGCCCGTTCATACCCGGCATCGAGATATCAATGAGCGCAACATCAGGTGCAAATGTCTCGACGATTGAGAGCGCGTCAGCTCCGTTCGTTGCCCGCTTTACCTCATGCCCTTCGAGTTCGAGGAGCGTGCCCAATGCTTCCGTTGCGTCTGCGCAGTCATCGACAAGCAGGATGCGCATGGACGCAATCGTGCGCGGCCCGGTCGCGCTCGACTCGCCCGTGCTTTTGCAGACGATGGGCAGTCGTATCGTTACCTCCGTCCCCCGGCCTTCGCCGGCGCTCGCAATGGTGACCGTCCCGTTGTGGGCTTCCACCAGATGCCTGACTACAGCCAGTCCGATTCCGAGGCCTCCCGCTGCGCGCTTTCGGGCCGATGCCGACTGGGCAAACATGTCGAAGACGTGGGGTAGTGCCGACGCGGAAATACCCGCGCCATTGTCCTTCACCGTGATAACCGCTTCGCACGGGCCTTCCGTGTGAGCGATGCCGAGGTCAGGCGCTTCTACCGACAAGGTAATGTCGCCGCCGGGTGGCGTGTATTTCACCGCATTCGACAATACGTTGGTTACGACCTGTGTGACGCGCACGAGGTCGGCGTGAACCGTCACCGGATACGGCGGAACAGCGACTTGCAGTCGATACTGACCGCAGTTGACGTCCGACCTCATCGCAGTAACCGCATCCGTGACGATATCCTGCAGAAGCCCGTACGAAGGCTGAACCGACAGCTTCCCGTGCTTTATCCGCGATGCATCCAGCAGGTCACCGACCAGCCGTTTTAATAGCTGCATCTGCCGGTCGGCGATGCCCAGGGCAGAGGACACGTCGGGATAGCCTGCAGCAAGCTTTCGTGCGGCTGCGTGAGCGCTGTCGACGGTGGCAATCGGATTGCGCAGCTCATGGCTCAGGGTCGCAATGAAGTCGTCCTTCCGGGCTTCAGCCAGAGCCACCGCGTTCCTGGCTGCCTCGGCTTCGGCTGCCCGGGTTTCTGCGTCCGCTTTCGCGCGCGCCATCGTGAGGGCTGCACACGTGAAGTTCGCCAGGCGGGTCAGGATTCTGCGGTCCTCGGCATCGAACAGGTGCTCCCTGTCGTGAGACATCACCCATAGCGTGCCCCACGGCTCGGGTTCACCGGGAATCGGCACGACCAGCTCTTCGATAATCTCGGGGGTTACGTGTTCCAGGCAAGGAAAGTGGCGCTGGGGAAACGAAAACAGCTGCCCCGCAGCCAGTTCGAGCGCGACGCCACTGGGGCTGTCATCCGTTGGAGTGGTGGTGCCGACGACCGCCACGCATTGGCCGGAGACTGCGACCCATCTCAAAACCGGGGCGCCGTCGACGTCGCGTTCCAGCAGGCCGATGCCCGCGCTACCCGCTTCACACAGAGCCAGGGCCATGTCCGAGAGCGTCTGCAACATGGCACCACCCGAGGACGTCAGGGCCTGTGCAAGACGGTGCATCGATTCACTTTCAGCAGCAAAATCGGCTGGCCGATGAGGGCGCACGTCGAGCGCCGATGTGACCAGCGTGCCCGCGCGACGTGCGCGGTCCGCTGCGGAAGGCGCAGACGGTCCGACCATGTGGCCTCCAGGTTATTAGATTGGGTTGTGCGCTGCGTGGAAGAACTTGCCATGCTAGATGCATTTTAGTCAATGCACCACAAACGCCCATGCGCAGCACGCCGCACCTGCGCCATCAATCAGCAACGCTCAGTGCGGCGTTTTAACCGTTTAACTCATTATCGCGGGGGTCGGTGCATCCTCCGCCTGCTTCGATGGATGGTGGACCCAGGAGCAGAGTGATTCGGCGTGTTACCGATGCTGTTTGTCCTAATCAGATAGCAGACGGTGGGTTACCTCTTCATCTGTCGCCGAAAATGGCGGTGTCCTGGGCCTATGGTGAACGCTCTCTCGATGCAGCGCGTCGTGGCACGTGGTACGTCCTTTGCGCATACGTTATTGGGACCAAAACCGCACAGGTTGAGTCGATATGGAGGCCATCTATCCCGCCAACGAGCGGGAGCGTTTGCGCCGACTACATAGTTTCGGAATCCTTGACACGCCAACGGAGTCGTCGTTTGATGCGATAACGCGCCTGGCGGCCATGTCGTTGCGCGCCCCGATAGCGCTGATTAACTTCATTGACGAAACCCGACAGTGGAGCAAGTCGGCCTGGGGGATGCAGCCTCGACCCGTGAGCAGGACGGACTCGCTGTGCGCCCACGCACTTTTAACCGGCGACATGCTCGTCATACCGAACGCTACCCAAGATGACAGGTTCC
>BBSL01000385.1 GCA_001319865.1 Burkholderia sp. E7m39
AGCCGCATAAGGTCACTGACGACGAAACGGGCGCGCTGCGGACCCTCGCCAATTGTGCAGTCACCTGTCTCGAACGACGGCAGGCGGCCAGACGCCTGGCTGAAGCACAAGGTCGTCTGGAGACGGCGGCCCGCAACCGGGACGAGTTCCTGACGATGCTGGCGCATGAGCTACGCGCGCCGCTCGCGCCCATCAGCACAGCCGTCGAAGTCCTCGCCCGGCCTGAGGCGAAGGATGCCCAACGCACGTGGGCCCTGCAAATCCTGCATCGGCATGTCCACTACATGAGCCAAATTGTCGACAACCTGCTGTCAGCGTCCCTCGTGTCTCGAGGTGCCGTGGCACTGACACTGGAACCGGTGCGGTTGCGTGAGCTCGTGGACCGCGCAGTCGAACTCAGCGAAGCAGCCGTGGCAAGAAGCGTCCATAGCCTGACCATCGACGTGGACGAGGCGCTCTACGTGGATGCCGACACCACCCAATGCCCACTAATCATCGCCCATCTGTTGAAGAACGCGGCGACCTACACGCCTCCTGGCGGTCGTATCGATGTGAGCGTCCAGGCCACCGACACCGAGGTCGCCCTCCGGGTGCTCGATACCGGCGTTGGCATTGCCGCTGCTGACCTGGAGGAAATCTTCGAGCTCTTCAGACAGACAGAGCGCTCGCTGGCGCGTTCGCCCGGCGGAATGGGTCTGGGACTGACGCTCGCCCGCAAGCTGGCTGAACTCCACGGGGGCACACTGGTGGCCCGTAGCGAGGGACTCGGTCGCGGCAGCGAGTTTACGCTGACGTTACGCCGGGCCTCGCCGGTGCCTGCTCCAGTCATCCGTGAAAGCGAAGATGCCGTGACGGCAACGCCCATGTCCGTGCTGGTCATCGATGACAACCACGACACGGCAGACGCGATTGCCCTGTACTTCGAACTGTCCGGACATGAGACACGGGTCGCCTATCGTGCCGCCGAGGCATTGGCTATCGTGGATAACTGGGTGCCGGACGTCGTTTTGAGTGACATCGGACTGCCAGACGTGGATGGGTATGAACTGGTCCGGGCACTCCACAAACTGGAGCGCCTTCAAACAACGACCTTTGTGGCGATTACCGGCTATGCCGACGAGAGGACGGCGGCCCTCGAGGCGGGCTTCGACGCCCATATGCCGAAGCCAGTAGATGCGGGCAAGCTCGAGCGGTTTCTCATCAGGCGCAGAGCGAAAGACAGATGTTCGCCATGAGTGAGTGAACCGAAGTCGATTCGAAGTTCTCGTGGTGAGTCCCGTCCGCACAAACGGCGCGCGCCCGATTCACCGCCCTGCCCGGGCGGCTCTTTTCGTGCCAGAGGCTCCCCTCTGCCTTGATGGCACGTACGTTACCAGAGACCCGCTCAGTACGCGTTCTTCGTCCGGCTGCTCGAAGCTGGCGAATCCATCGCCCCGTTTCTTCTGCCTCTGCTGTACATTCTTCTGTGTCGCGTCGGACATCGTCCCCATCGTGTTCGCACCAGACGCGCCAGACCACACCTGTGTTCCAGTGAGCCGTATCACCCTTTCCCCGTGTCAGCTCTTGTATGCGCGCGGCTGGTTGCAACGTTAAGGATAACTGATATGTAGCACAGTCTTTCCCGTGAACATGCGCAAGCCTTACTGATCACGTAAAGACTACTACGGAAACGTTGATAACTTTGCTTATGTCAAATGCGCAGGATGACGAAGTGATCGAAATTACTTCTTGATCGACGCCCTCCGCCGACTACCGCTTATGAAAAGTCGTCGTCCAGCCTCAAGGGAGACCGAGACGCACCAGGCGTATCGCCGCGAAACACGATGTTGGTACGATCACACAGGCGCTGAAACGCTACCGTCGCGACAACGGCCACTACCCGACCCAGGCGCAAGGCCTGCATGCGCTGGTTGAAAAGCCCGTCACCGATCCGGTACCGAACGTGTGGATGCGCGGCGGCTATCTCGAGCGCTTGCCGGGAGATCCGTGGGGCAACGCATATCAGTATCTCAATCCAGGCGTGCATGTTGATATCGACGTATTTAGCTACGGCCCAGACGCCAGGCAAGGTGGCGAAGGCAACGATGCCGACATAGGCTCATGGGAATAGGCTATTGACCTCTCCCCTGCACTGCGCGATCCGATGCCTGCCACCTGCTTGCAGCCCGAGAGAGACGATCATGCCGCGCTCTGCAATAGCATGATCTGACCAGTCCGGGGGCACGCGCCGATCACAGGTCGATTAACCCCGGATGCAACTGTACATGCAGAACGACGAGCCAGCGCGACGGACAATCTGGCGCAATGCTGGCCACCAGCCGGCTGTCGGTCGTCAGCGTAACGTAGCCCACTCCACCGCACGATGATACGCACGCCTTGCGTCCTGTACGGCCCATGTCACGACGAGGATCACCGTGCAAGCCAGATATGCCAGCATGACTGTCGAAAGGACCTTATCCGCGAAAGGTGAAACGGCAAGCTCGACAACCAGCGCGGCAACCTCGGATACGGCAATGCCGAGCAGTGTCAGGCACAGCCATCCCTTGAGCAACATTCTGGTTCGCGCATTCATCATGTTGGACTGCAAATAGACGCTGTAGTGATTCTGCTCAGGGACAGGACCGGATGCAACAGGTCCCGAAGTAGGCGTCATTCCGGTGCCGGTTCGGCTTCGTTTGCGGACCAGCTGACGCTGGTTACGCCCTTTTCCATGCTGATCCGGCTCGCGATCTGCTCGAGTCGTGCCTGGTGGCTCGGATGTGCACGGCACGTCGCGGTCACCTCCACACGAGGCGGATGATCCTCGCAGTCCCGGCTGGTCAGGCTCTGGAACGACAATGGCTCCGCATACATGGCATTCGACAGCACTGCGCGAATGTGGATTTCATCTTCTTCGCGGCACACGACGGTCAGTTGATACTCGCGTATCAGGTAAATGAGCCGGAGTTCGTGTTCCTCCGCGTCGGGCGTATGTTCAAGCTCGTCGGCTTCCCTGGCAATTTGCGTCTTTGCCAGTTCGCGTGCGTTTGTTACCGACAACCATTCTCCGAGCGCCATGGAACAGGCGCCCGCTATCAATCCCGCCAAACCTGTCAACAGAATTGCCCTGTTTCCCGTACCCGCGCCCGAGCTAGCGTTTGATGCCCATGCAGGGCACCATAAGGACTCCGATTCATCGTCGCTGTGCGCGTGTCCCTATTGCGGATTGATTGCGCACTCGCCGGTGTTGCCCGGCGCCGTGGTGGCGTCCAACGTCGCGCCGCAGCCCGCCGGATTCCCGCCGCCGGTCGTGACGGTCGCGTTCCGACCATACACTGTTCTGACGCCGGCTCAACCGCGCGCCCCGCCTGCCTTGTCCTGATATGCGAACCAATCTCAAGCGGGGCACGGTGGCGCTATGCGCGCTCGTGCCGAGCCTTCTGTCACTCGATGCTTCGGCGCACGCGATCGCCGGCAACCGCGTTTTCCCGGCGACGATGGCGGTCGACGACCCCGGGGTCGGCGACGAAGTCAATTTCGAATTCGGTCACGTGAAATCCGAGGCCGACGACGGCAGCGAGTTCAACACCAATACGACGACGCTCGAATGGGACAAGCTGATCACGCCCAGTTTCCAGCTTTCCGTAACGGCGACGTACGTGAACATCAATGCACCGGACGGCGGGGCGCGCGGTTTCGACAACTGGCAGGTGGGCGCCAAATACCGATTCTACGTGAACGAAAAGCACGAGTTCAGGCCTCAGTCGGCGCAATCGCGGAACTGGGCGACACCGGGGCGCACTCGATTGCCAATCCGCACTCGGCGCTCACTCCGACGCTCTACGCCGGCAAGGGATTCGGTGACCTGCCCGATAGCCTGAAGTACCTGCGGCCGGTTGCGATCACCGGAACCATCGGCCCGCGCCTGACGATGAACAGTGCCGATCCGGATTCATTGAGCTGGGGCGTCACCGTCCAGTACAGCCTGCCGTATCTGCAGAACTTCGTCCAGGACGTGGGGCTGAAGGCGCCGTTCAGCAACCTGATCCCGCTCGTCGAGTTCCCGATGAGCACCTGTACCGGTGGCCCCTGTTCCGGGCATACGACAGGCAGCATCAATCCCGGCGTGATCTGGCTCAACCGCTGGGGGCAACTGGGCGCGGAGGCGGTGATCCCGGTCAACCATGCAAGTCGCAAGGGCGTAGGCTTCCTGTTGCAGGCACACCTGTACCTGGATGACATATTGCCCAACTCGGTTGGCAAGCCCCTGTTCGGCAAAGGAGAATAGCAATGCGCGCATTCAACCGGCTTCGTCCCGGCTCACGCGCAGCAGCCATCGCAACGGCTATCCTGATCGCGTCGGCGGCATCCGCGCATGTGTTCCCGCAGAAGCAGTCACCGTCGGCGGGCGCCGAAGTGGCGGCGCCGGCAAGCGTGGCAATCATGTTCGACGGACCGCTCGAACCGGCATTCAGTTCGCTGAACGTGAGTAACTCGTCAGGTAAGCAGGTGAACACCGCAAAGGCGGAGGTCGACTCGACCGACAGGAAGTCGATCCACGTCGCATTACCGCCGTTACCACCTGACACGTATACGGTGCACTGGGTGGCCGTCGCGTCGGACGGGCATCGCACGCATGGCGACTACTCGTTCAGGGTGAAGTAATGGACCCGGCGACGGTCTCCGAGTCGATGGTGGCAGCCGCCATCGCTAACGTAGCGTTCGCGTGCGCGGTGGGCACCTGCCTGGCGGTGCTGATGCTGGGCAATGCGCCGCCGCTCGTGCGCCACCGGTTGCAACGCTTCGCCGCCGGCTGCGCGGTCACACTGATCCTCGCTGACGCTGCCAACCTGTTGCTGGAAGCCGCACTGATGAGCGGGTCCGCGCCGGATGCTGCATTCACGTCGCTGGTTCCGGTGGTGACCCAATCGCATTTCGGCATGGCGTGGTCCATAAGGTTTGTCGCCCTGATCGTCTGGACGGGGTTGCTGCTCCGGGCACGGCAAGGCGGGCGCGCGACCCGGATGGGTGTCGCGCTGTTTGCCGCAGCCTTGTTCGCCTTCAGCAAGGCGGCGTCCAGCCATGCCGCCGACGCGGGCGACTTTTCGCTACCTGAATGGATCCGCTGGGCGCATCTGTGCGCGACCGCGACATGGGCCGGGCTGGTCATCGCGAGCGGGCTTTGGGTGTTGCCCACGCTGCGCGCCAGCCCGACTGGCGACGTCGTCACGCAGTACGCCACGCGTCTGTCCCGCGCGGCACTGATCGCCGTGTCAGTGGTTCTCGTAAGCGGCATTTACAACGCTGAACGCGGCCTTGGCGGTTCTCTCTCGGCGCTCGCAGTTAGCGGCTGGGGAATCATTCTCGACGTCAAACTCGTGCTCGTCGGCACAGCCATCGTATTGGGTGGGATCAACCGCCTGGTCTATCTGCCACGCATGCAGCGAGTTGAAGAGCGCTGCGCCGCAGATTCTTTCCTGGCTATCCTGAGAGCCGAAGCCGTCACCATGGTTGGTGTCCTCTCCGCCGCCGCAGTGCTCGCACATAGTGCGCCGGGGGCACACCTGGGCGCCGGGCCATGAGCGGGCGACCCTGCTCCCGCAAGAGACCAGTCGTCACGGGCGAGCGTTCAGAACGGGACGAATGTTCCTCGGACCGACCACTCGCGGACGCGGCTCATGATTGAGCCGCCTGCGCGTCGACGGGCCGCTCGCCGCCCATGAGGGGACGGCCGATCCGTGCCATTTGAGCCGACGCAGATATAGACAGCAACTACCTGATTTTTCGAGTTTTTTATTTGGGGGCGCAAGGCAAACCCGCACCCGGCTTGTGTGCTTCCAACCGGAAATTTGCACGGAAATCAAAGTCACCCCTGATTGAGAAGCAAGGGAAAGACGATGACGACTGAAATCGCAAAAAGCCTCCGGTCGTGTCTGGTCCGTCAGTTGGTCGTAGACACAGACTGGCGCGATTCACCGCTTCCAGCTTGATAACAGGGTCGCGCGATCGCGCATTGTGTTGCGCGGTCGGGAACCCGTGCTCAAATGTCCGTGCGCATCTGCGCTCGACACTTCACAGACAATCACTACAATGAATGTTATAAAGACGCTCCGCACCTACGGGATGGTTCCCATCTTCGCGATCGTTTCCGGCGTCGCTGCCACGATCGTCAGCGACAACGAGCTCTCAGGCGCTCCCGCCGTCACGACTTCGGAAGGCTGTTTGCAGACAGAAATGCAAACGGCGGCATCTGCCGCATGGCTTTTCAGCACGACGTGGGGCGTCTGCCCGCGACGCTGGAGGAACTGCGGTCTGCGAAGCACACCTACCTGCCGAGAAATTTCGCCTTGAACGGTACGATGTATTTTCGGGGCGACGACGGCACACCATCGCGTCTAAGCTGCCATCTATTTCATGCGGCGGCAATGTAAAAGACCATGTCCCGAACGTTTCGATCTCGGGAGCTTCTTGTTAAATACGCCAAAAACGCTGACTTCGAAGCCTTGGTCTGCGGCAACCGCTGCCCTCAGGTCGCGGACGATGCTCGCCCGGCATGCTAACGAACAAGTTCAGCATCGCTTTCGCCGGTGCTCGCTAATGTAAGCCTGGTGCACCCAGATTCCTCGGCGTGTGTTCTGTGCCCAACCCAATCGGTAACGTCCAGGGTGACCTGCTTACCTCGATATCGCGTACTCACATTACCGCGTACTCACATTACGGGCGATCGCGCGATCTCGCCTGCTTGCCAAAAACACGCATCGCATGAAGCGCTGCCCGGCGTTGATCTCCGGTAAAACATAACTCGCCGGGAACGTCTTGTGTACCGCTGGCGCTCGGACACGGCAGTTTTCAATCAGATCTGTCTCGTCACTTATGCAAGCGTCTCACGCTGCCTGGTCGCAACCTCGAAGTCGTCACCAGGATCGGATTCGTACGCTGTGTCAGGAAAGGGGCGTCACTTCATCAGCAATGACCAGCAAGCATGGGAGCCAGAGTTCGCGATTCCGGTTCCCTTGGTAAACGCAAATTCGAGCAGATCGCAAGGGGACCCGGTTATCCATCTGCTGCAGCGCAAGCCACCTCCGTACGGCGGGTGTCGCGCGGTAGGACGCACTTTCCGCTCAGGCAAACTTGAGATGACACGACTATAGGCGAGCGCAACCTAGCCGTTGCATTGAATGTGCTCGACAATGCAAGGACGTGAAGGTTGCCCCGATGATCTCATACATTCATTCTTCGCTTTCGCTACGTTAATTTTGCGCCCTATCTGGTAGATTTCTCGGACTCAAACGTAGATGGAAAGCCTGCATCACCCTGGCGAAGCTATTTCTGGTAGATAAATCATCCGAATGTACTCTTCCGCCGAAATTGGGCCCTCTGATTACCGGGCGTGCGCGATCAGGGACGATCTGACGCGCACCAGCCAGAATCTGTCTAAAATCCGGTCTGACTCGACGGTGGGTCTGGAATGCAGTGCGCCGTTGACTGGCGAAGGGACGGAATAAAGAGTTTGGTCTGGAAGGAACGAGGCGCTTTCTCTGAAGTCATGCAGGATACTCCACCCAGTAGCAGATACCAGTCAACGGGATAAGAGTCCGAGGAGCGATGACTACGCGACTTGATGCTTCAGTGGGCCGCGATAGCGGGTCGAACCGTTATCGATTCCGCTTTAACCATGTACCATGTTCCACCTGCGTTGATGCCGTTGACTTGTCCAGGTACCAGAGGGGCGATCAATCGGGAGATTTTGAATGTGTCAGTCGGACAGTACGGTTTAACTGTGCGATTATCGCCTCATTCAAGTTGAAACGATGTCTGTGAATCACACAGTTCGAATCAATCCGCTAGCCTAACCTTTTGGAATGTGTGAAGGCTAACCGGATACGCCCGTCGCGAAATACCTTGGGCCAGGCGCGACCCACGCCAGCCCTGACGCAGACTGGAGCGGCATTTGCCTTTCAAAGTCGCCGGCTGCGCCATGAAAGGTCTCACCATCCTGACGCATCGTCTGGCAGATGTCACGCGGGCGTAATTGCGATTGATTCGGGGATGGAACGATGAAGAAAGCGGCGGCAGCTATGGTATGCCATGGCCATGTTGGGACTTCAGATGCGCGTAACCTTGATGTTGTTGAATCCATCTATGAAAAGACAACATGGGACGCCGCAGGATGGATGATCCGAGAAAGCATCTCCCGGAGCTGGTCCCGCGGCCGCATGACAACAACTTTTTTCAGAACAAATCTCCATGTATTGTTCGGCCAGGTTTACTGCCCGTCACCAAACAGGATCTGCGTGACTTCAACCCTGACTTGCTCTGGCGCACCGTCCACAAACGCGTGCCATTGTTGTTCAAACTGATCCGCCGTTACCTCCAGAAACCGCTCGCCACCCGAGGAGATACATTCGCCCGTAACATGCAACTCGAGGTTACAGGCTTCAGTCACGGCGCTCGAAACGAGGCGACGATGAAGCTCGCCGAGCATGCTCACCATGACAGCGGCCGCCGCCTCAGCGAGCAGATAGCTCAGCCCCCGACCGCGGCATTGTGGATCAACAAAAACTGTCCCGATTTCAATTTCTGCGTGGAGATCACTACCATCGCAATAGGACATCAAGCTCAGCGTCACCGTACAGAATCCAGCAGACCTGTTGTTCGTCGAGCACAACACGAAGCGATGACAGACCGACACGGATCCGTAACCTTCCTCAGCCGGCACAGCGTTGACGCAGGTCTCAGGCCAGGTGCCCGACTTCTTTGTCAGATCGAATCCAGTCAACCAGTTGCCATGGAATGACGCTTGCTGGTCAAGTTCGCGCGCTGCCCCGACTTTCCGCTTAAGCGAGCGCATTGTGGAGAGTTGACTCACGCCCGGTGCGTTGTTCTGAAATACTGCCCACTCCCATTGACCATCTGGATCGACCACCACGGCAAAGGGAGTCGACGCATCCCCAGAAATCGCAAACGGGACTGACATCGCATTCTCGATGGCTTGCTCCAGACGATTGACAGACCGGCCTTGCCCGCATCCCTTGATCACTGTCCATGCAAGAGCATCAGCTTCCAACTCCGCGTTGCACTTCGTCATTCTTCTTCTCCTTTGAATTAACCTTGTCGCCCGGTATTCCATGCGCACCGGGTACCCTTCAGGATCCCATCGCCAACCGGTTTCTCTTTGCGTCCATCGGTTCAGATCGTGGCCGGATGCCCCCTATCCAGCTGACTTCAATGCATTCATTCCAGCAAGCAGGTCGGAAGGTACCGTTCCAGGAGGGAGTGAGAGCGAACTGCGACGAACATCGGGTCCACTCGCTGATGGCGCGTGCAACTGTGCCCGGCTGACGTCCGCGGCGACTGGCGCGGGTTCGTTGCGAACCCAGCGCAAGGCTTCCGCCGCAAATCGCTTCAGAAGGGCCGCCCGTGCTCGTGGATTTTGTTGCTCCTTAAGGGCGGCGTACAGCCTTGGGAATTCCTCCTCCCGTATCGTGACCCGCATGTCAAAAACCTGAGAGCCGGATCCAGCGCGCGGACTCAGTGACACCCGGGGCATGTCATGTGGCTGGCTATGCGAGCTTGTGCAGAAAGCGCGAGCGCCCTCCTCTGCCAGCCATTTGAGCCAACCAGCCCGGGCACGTGCGTCTGGCAGCGTGAACAGTTCTTCGGCCAGCGACATATATACAGGAGCACGAATCACCACAGTCAATGTAAGCGGTGCGGTCATCGAAACGCTCATGATTTTTGTTGTTCACCATACAGCAGAAATCCGATCACGTTAGTGAATCGACTCTGCTCCAGTTCGACCAGATGATTTTTCGGAAACACCTTCGACAGTGCATCGCGGTACAGATGACCGCCGCCGCCTGTCAGGACCAGCGTGAGATCTTCCGCGCTTCGCACCCGCGCACGTATCGAGCGCGCGGTCTCCAGCGTTTGTTCGGTCGCGCACGCCAGAAAGCGCTGGATATCAACTGGATGACCGAAGGCCCGCAGCGGCGAGCCAGTCCGCAGGGCCAGTTCGATCTGATCGATCCCTTCGAACGGTTCATCGAGCTCTGTGGACAACCCTTCTGCCATGGCGCGGTACACATGGCTCGCGCCGCCTGGCCTGCCACCGCTGCGTTGGTAGCTAATCGAGAACTTTTGACTAACGAGCCAGTCCACTGAGTAGTGGCCCACATCAATCAGGCAGGTCGTGGCTCCCTCAAGGGTTGCATCGCCCTTGGCGATAACCGTAAGCAAAGATCCGATCGGCTCTGGCACGATCAGCACCCGGTCCACCAATACCTGCCGGGCGCCAAATGACAGTGTGCCCTGGAACGCTTTGTGTAGGTGTTCTGAATATCGTGTGAACCTGTGCATGGGCAACCCCATGACCAGGGTCCCGACCCGGGTCGCATTAAGGTGAGCAAGTGTCGCAAACACCAACGCGCGATGCTCCGGTCGGGCTGCAAAGTCGTTGATTTCGTTGCGCTCGCCCGCCAATTTTCTGTTTGGTGAGTTCTCGGACACATCGACATCATATTTTTTCCCGTCTACCGTCACCGTCTTGACAGACGATCCGGTCTGGGTCCGCCGCATCGACGCAGCAAGCGACGACTCGTCGTGGAGAACCGCCTGAGAACGGAAAGAACCTGTGTGAATGCGCCCGCTTGCATCACGATAGGCGTATTTTGTAAACCCGTGCCCAGGATCCAGGCCAATTTCGGGAATGTACAATTTGAACCTCCATTTTGTTAATCAAATGCCCCCGCCGCGTTGTTAGCAACGCGTCAACAGGGCCCAAACAAGCATCGGGACAACTTGCCCGCACCTGTCACCAGGCACTCGGGCATACAACCGACATCGACAATCAAAAACGGACTGCGAAAAACGAACTGCGAAAGGCGAACTGCGAAAAACACTGGGCAAATAGAGAGATCACACCCGGTAGGGTGGCGGCCGCCCGCAGGCAGCCTGAGGCCCGCCGGACTGCGCGGGAAACGTTGCTGTTTCATTAAGCCGCGAGATTTGCGGCGGCGAGGGATGGGATTCAGAGGCGCACACCCCTGGATCGCGCATAGCGATGGCTGCCGGGTCTGGATGTTGATGTGGGCTGGCGCCCGTTGCACTAGATGGATTGCAAGACAAAAAAGCCCGCAACCGCTCGCGCGGTCCGGGCTTTCTGGGGCAGTGTAAACGCGCTTGCGCCTCACATCCTGCCGTCTGCCTCACCGGACATGGCTGTCCGATGGAGGTGTTCACTACTTGATGAATTTACACTTCGTGCCGGGAAACCCACGGCGACGATAAAAAGGATGCCAATCGAATGGCTTGTTTGGATTCTACGGCAAATCATGGAAGAAAAACAAGCACTCTTCAGATTCTTTTCTTCATCCTGGAATGGCACGCAGCGCGTGGAACAGACCGCATCGCCGGAAAGCGTGCAAATTCCTGTCCGGTCACTCAGCAGTCTGAGTTACCTGAATTTGAACCCGATCCTGAAACAACCTCTTGTCTGGTGCGGATCTTTGTTCTCCATTCGCGCACCCGTGTGACTCGCGCATGGTCAAGCATCAATTCCGCTTGCGAAGGAACATCCGCGGTTTGCGATGGCTTGCGATCCAGAAGCCACTGGGGCTCACAGCGACGTGCTGCCGGGACCAGATCCGGTCGACCAGCACGCAGCAGTTCATCGATCGCGCGTCGAACCGCGCGGTCGAGCGCGATGGAAAGGCGCCGGCCCACCGGGCCTTCCATCTCTGCGCCATGACCCAGGCGGAACAATTCGTCGAGGATGTCCTTCTCAAGGTGGCGTGCGACGATATCGACCACCTCGATCTCGATAGCCTGGTCCTGAACACGCGCAACCCACGGACACGCCCGGCTCGTGAATCCCTCGCCGGACGCCCATCGCCAGACCTGGCGTAGTCTCCGGACGAGCGTCTCCGTTCTGACCGCGCCGACCTGCGATTTGCGGCGAAACGTCTGCTCATGGGTTTCATTCAGTTCCACCACAAGCGGATCGCCGATTTTCTGAATGGCCTGAATGAGCAGGCGTATTTCGCTGCTGAACTTGACCCGCGTCTTGCCCTCGCGAGGCCGGTGACGTTCTCCAAATTCAGTGACGAGCCAGGACACCCGGAGTGCCTGTGGGACAACCACCGACCGCCGCCTGATCGCCAGCCATTGCGTATAGGCCGCATCCCAGTCAGTACCTGCATGGACCTCCTGTCCGCGTTCAGGGTCATGGATAGCATAACGATATGTTTCGCGCCCGCTCACGCGGATAATCAGGCCCGGAGGGTGAAAATTGATGCCGCCCATGTCCATCCCTAACGAGGTTGATAGTAAGCCAGGATCGGACGGAAGTGCCCGAGCTCGATGCTAACAAGCCTGATGGCCTGCATAAATTCGTAGTTCAACGCCATCAACTCGCGCACCCGGCGTTGAGCATAGGCATGGCGCAAACCGTGTGCGCCGCAGGAAGCGCCGAGCCCACGCAAGCTGGCGTCTGAGAAGCTTTGGCTAAATGCCTGGCCGCCGCCGATCCGGTAATATGACTGGAGGCGCACGCCCCGATCTACAATGTTCACAGGCTCCAGACGCCGCCGAGCCTCCAGCGCGTCCGCTAGGCAACGCGACAGGGCAACGGGACGCCGCAATCCTCCTTTGCCGATGACGACCATCCGCACCACATTGTGTCGGCCAAGAAACATGGTCTTCGGCCAGACGCGATGGCGAGATGGCTCGATTTCGTCCGCGCGGCGCAGCGTATGCAATTCCACAGCGCGCAAGCCAGCGTCGAGCGCGACCAAGGTCGAAACTGCATTGGGTTCGGACTGGTGCGACGTGGCTGCTTTTACTTCCTCCCACCGCGTAGCACGCCCTGCCCTGACTATTTCGATCAGGCTCTCAACGGGAGGCAGCCGGAGCGACAGGACCCGGCCCAGCGCGATGCGCGTTGTGTCCACATGCGACTGAACGTGCGTCTCGGCATACTCCTGTATAAATTCCATTACCTCCGCCTTGAGATAGGGACCGTTAAGGCCGAGACCGTTTTCTTTGCGCCATTCAAGAAATCGCCGCTCCGCCTGTATCGTCACGCGTTCGGTGCCGATCGACGTGATGATCGTCCTGCGAAGTTCACCGAGTTCCGACTTCGGTACACCATGCAAGGCCACCGACTTGCGGATGTCACTGATCACGTTCGATTTGCTCATTTTTGATAACGCTCCATGCCATCAACAAGGCCCCAGACGATCATCCGTCGCTGAAGGGTTGATACAGCGAAACGGCGTCCTGAGCGACGCTCAATTAACTTTACAAGGCGTGCATACGTATAGTGCGAACGGTTTGCCGATTGAGCACGTCGTCGGATAAAGCTCTCCGCAACGTGGCGGTAGGCGTCAAGCCCCGAGCGGCGACGCCGACGTTGCAACGGGCTCGACCCGCTCTCCGCGCCTGGAGGAGCAGGTGCAGCGTCCGACGCTATCGGCGCCGCCCCATAGTGCGATTCCAGCTGAAGGATGAGCGCTAAAACAGGGTGATGAGACATTGGTGCTCCCAGGCGACAAAAAAGGCGAACAGGACAAACGCACAGCGGGTAAGGCTCGTGGCCGCTCGGGCGGCCGCGGGACGATGCGAAAAAACCAAGATGATTTCCAGATGACAAGATGCCGACACCATGAACCGCGAAGTCAAAGGGCGGCGTGACAGCACACCGACCTGAACGCAACGCGGCCGTCAGGCGCGCGGCCAGTCGATGTCCGGTTAATCGAAACGGGAAAGAGATTTGCTGACAGCGGCGAGCGCGATGGCTCGAGCCGAGGTTGCGTTCAACTGAATCTGCCTGATCAGGCAGCGGCAAGAGTCTGCTTGCCTGCCACTTTGCGGGACGCCGACGAAGCGACCAACGATGAAGTTACGGGTGATGCCTGCCGAGCGAACGGCCGAACGGATTGTCGCACCAGAGTGTTCCAACGTCAACACTGCGCGCAACCTGGAGTATTGTCGTCTAACGGAAATCGCGTAGTCAGGGAGATGTCAGATATCTTGTGTGTCGAGCTCGGTTAAAAAACCTCAGTTGATGACGCAGGCGAACCGCTCGCAGAACAGAATGGTGAATTGATTGACTACCTGCCGCCAGGTGATAGGCGGCTTTCTTCCAATCCTTTTCAATGTTGCGCAAGGCCAGATACAGCAGCCTGCTGGCGCCTTCGTCGCTCGGGAAGTGGCCGCGGTTCTTCACGATCTTGCGCAGCTGCATATGCATGCTCTCAATGGCATTGGTCGGGTAAATGATCTTGCGCACTTCCGGCGGACAGGTAAAGAAAGGAATCACCTGTTCCCATTGGCGTTGCCACATCGCCGCCGCAGTGGGGAATCTGCCGCCCTACTCGCTTTGCGCAAAAGGCCTCGAGCGCCGCGGCAGCGGCTTCGGCCGAAGCCGCCTGATAGATCGGCTTGAGCGCGGCGGCCAACGGCTTACGGTTCCCAGATCCGCGATGCAGGTCTGGATCTGGGCAACCGGAACCACTGCTTCAATCGCCTCCGGGAAGCCGCGCAAGCCGTCGACCACCGCAATCATGATGTCGTGCAAGCCGCAATTTCTCAGCTCGTTAAAGACTTTCAGCCAGAACTTGGCGCCTTCCGTTTGTTCGATCCGTGGGCCCAGCACTTCCTTGCGCCCGTCGGCGCGAATACCCAGCGCCGGATTCACCGCCTTGTTCCTGACCGTGCCTTCGTCGCGGATCTTCAAGCGCAGGGCGTCGAAATCGACGATGGGGTACATCGCCTCGAGCGGCCGGGCGTTGCTGCCATTGCTCGACCCCGGCCAGCACTTCGTCGGTGACGGTGGAAATCAGATCCGGCGAGACTTGCAGCCCATACAGCTCCAGCGCATGGCCCTGAATCTCGCGCACGCTCATGCCGCGCGCGCATGCTGATGACGTGGTCGTCAAAGCCCGGAGGCCGCCGTTGATATTTGCCTCCGTTTCCAGATGGTGTGTGAGCTCCGCTGCCAGCATGCGCTCGGCCAGTTGCTTCTTCAGTTGCCCGGCCAAGCCCGATTCGCCGAGGATCGACTCGGCATCCTTGTTTTGCACCTGTGCCAGCAGTTGATCGATCATCTCATCGGGAAACGGCTTCAGCGCCTTCGCGTTCTCGCTCTTCTCGGTCACGTTTGGGTCGGTCATTGGACGTTATTTCCGTTTTCGTCTCATGACCTCTTCACACGAAATATCTGACAGGCTCGTCGTCAGGGACCGGAAGTCTCCTGATCGCCCTTGCGCACCGCTCGATATGGACGGCGAAACGCGCTAAACCGTGATCTGTCGATCCCACGACATTTCATGTGCTTCATTTGCACGTGCATCCAGATATGCACGTGTGTGAGTCGGAACCACGTCCCGACTCGCCCGCCTGCAACAAGTCTTAGGGGCGCGATACGTCGCGACGACTGCCCTGGCGCTGAAGCATCTCAAACACCCAAATAGACGAATGTCACCAGCAGAAGAAGCTGTCCGCTTTCCATGCTATCTCATCTGCGCTTCCCAGGAAGTCAAGCCTTCTCGCCTTCGGTCTAACGAAGTTGCGTCGGGCTTTCCGTCACGGAAAATCATCAGGTGTCAGCCGGGATGCCTTTCGTCTTGACGGTCACATTCATTAACCATATGTAACGGAGTACCAATGAGATTCATTATAAAAATCTGGTCACGTTTCTTTCCATCTGACAGTGACGAATTACCGGTTCTTTGTATCGCGTTTTCGGTATCAGCATTGAGTTGTGGCTGTCTTGTGCTCTGGCTGTGGTTTGTGCACACACCCGGCTCATTGACAGCAGCGAGTCCCGCACGCGCCATGTGTTTGACTCAGTGCCAGCGGACCTGTAGTCCAACTGTCTAGCTAGCGCTTTCCCGATTCCCACTTCACCGAACATCAAGAGGCCAATCCGATGGCAAACTTCCGAGCGTACTGGAAGATATTCTGGACCGAATGTCTTGAGCTGTCCCTCGAGTTCATCAAGCCGCTGATCGTCTTTGTCCGCTGGCTGCGCGGAAAAGACAGGATCTGATTCATCATCTGTCTTACGCCCATTCCAGAAATGGTTTGGGCGGCATGCTTTCTCTCGCTCACCTACTGCGTCCCCTGTCGCATCCCCCGTTGCGCCTCCTGACGTGTCCGCGCTTCGGTAATCCGACTCGCAGTCCCCTCGAGTACCAGACAGTCGACACAACGCGCCAGCAAATCATGTTTTTGTGCGCCTAACTCCCGGTGTTGCCTTTCGTATGGAGCACATTTCCATGAGCTTGCGTCCCCCTGATCCTGTGTCATCCTGGTGCTGCCCTGCAACGGTAGACGCGGGCAGCACAGAAGCCGGCGACTGCCCGGTACCCGGCCGTCCGATCTGCGAGTTCGTCAGGAGCTCAAGCACGTTGGCTGCACTGTGAATCAGCGACGGTTACCACATCCACTGGAAAGCGCGACATGAAATCAAGACGTTTTATCTTCGACGGCAACGCTCAGGAAGTCATCAAGGTCACAGACGGTGGTGTCACCGGCTACATCGCCG
>BBSL01000386.1 GCA_001319865.1 Burkholderia sp. E7m39
CCTCCATTCCTTCCGAAGTCCTCCAGCTCTGGCGCTGCCGCCTCTCCGCACGACTGAAGCGTATGCAACGACTTAAGTTTCGCGTGCGACCACACAAACGTCTCAGGTCGAAACCGAAACGCGCCCGTACGCGTCGACATCGTCCAGAAAACGCCATCGTGGCCGAGTGCGGTACCGGACCGACGGCTCGTACCGGTAACCCGCGCTGCAACGCTGCCGACGCCACGGACGCGTGACCGCGTGATCGTACGGACCGATCTGAGGCGTTGCTCGCTGGCCGATGTCTTCGATTACCTGCTATGAGGTGAAAAATGAACCGATTTAACACGCCCGGTCTGCTCGTTCTGCGCTGGGGGTTCGTCGCGATGTATATTCTGATTCTCATCGGATCCTTGCGCCCTGGGCTGCATCTGGGAGCGCACCAGCTGCATGTATTGCTGGTTGCGACCGTGCTGGCTGCCTGCGCCGTCTGGATCCAGAATCCTGCGAGCGCTCAATGGATCAGGTTGGTTTTCCTCCTATTTAGCACGGGAATGCTGCGCCTCCTGTTTGCGTCGAGCGCGCACAGCGTATACGCCGTCGCCATCTGCAGTGTTGCCGCCATCGCTGTCGGTGTGGTTTGCAGGTACGCAATGCCGCTGTCCGGTTCCGCGCGGCAGCCCATGAACGGGAAAGCCGACACGCATCATGCGCATCCTCCTGGCGTGCCACGTGCCCCCGAGTATTCCTTCAGTCAGAACATCCGGCGTGCCCGTTACTCGTTTGGCGATCTTGTCGGAATGGGCGATACGAAGAAACGCCTGTTCGCAGCGGGAGAATCCATCATCAGCAGTCCAGGCGAAGGGCGCAATGGCATCCTGCTCTTTGGCGATCCCGGAAACGGCAAGACAATGTTCGCCGAAGCGCTAAGTGGCGAGCTCAATGTACCGTTCTTCCCGGTCACCTATGGCGACATAGCGTCGAAATGGATCAACGAGACACCGCAAAAACTGGAGGCCGTGTTCCGCCAGGCGCGTGAGGCCGCGCCATGCGTTTTGTTCCTCGACGAATTCGATTCTATGGTGAAATCCCGAGAAAACGCCCATGCGATGGACAGAGACCTGGTCAACGTGATGCTCACAAACATCAATGACCTTCACGGCGCGCGGGTCGTGCTGGTCGCTGCGACAAACTTCATTGACAGTCTGGATCCTGCGGCGATCCGCGAGGGTCGGTTCGACTTTCGCGTTGAAATCCCGCCACCGGACCTTGAAGCGCGCCGGGCCATTTTGCGCAGATCGATTGGCGAAGCGGTCGGTTATGGAATGGTCGACAACCGGCTCATCACGAGCCTTGCCGCAAGGTGGGAGGGTTTTAGCGCAAGCCGTCTGGCAGGCCTGGGCGGACCCCTCGCCGATATGCAGCAAGATGGCGTAATCGGCCCGGGCCGTGTCACATTCGATCATGGGATGCGGGCCATGCGCGTGCTGCAGGGTCGTTGCGGTCGCCTCCCGGAAGGCGTGAAATCCATTGAAGAGATCATCATGCCTCCCGTTTCCCGGAATGCGTTGCGTGATCTCGCCTTCCGGATGAAGCAGATACATCGGCTCGAACAGATCGGTGGTGGTCTGCCTACCGGGCTCGTTTTTTTCGGGCCGCCTGGAACCGGCAAGACCCAGGCGGCGATGGCACTCGCACAGACAGGTGGATACGCCTTTCTGAAAACCACTGGTGCGAACATCGTCAGTAAGCCGGAATCATGGGACAGACTGGTGCGCGAAGGTAAGGATATCCGACCGGTCGTAATCCTGATTGATGAAGCGGACGACATCCTGGCTGATCGCCGGTACTCACCCATTGCCTCGCTCACGAACCGGATCCTGACGACGCTTGACGGTGCGGATGGCCGCATCCGGGATGTGATCTATATTGCGGCAACGAACCACTATGACCAGCTCGACAGCGCAGCGATCCGTGGCGGTCGATTTGAGGAAAAAATCCGGTTCGATGTGCCGGGTTTTCAGGACTTGAGGCAGTACACAATAACCAGCCTGAAGAAGATCTCGGATCAACGCTACACGATCCTGAGCGGTGTGACCGAACGTTGTCTTTCTGTTTTCACGGGTCGCTCGATCGCGGACGTGGACGCCGTATTGTCCCGGGCGATCAACCTGGCCGCAGTACGAGCGCTGCGGGAAAACGTGGCTGAGCTTCGCCCTACGGATATTTCGGCCGCAGCAAAGGTGGTGTTGCTTGAATAAAGCCGTTCGATGGTTCAGGCACACCTGTGATTGCTGAGCGTCTTACCGATGGTGGTCAGGCGCGTCAATACATTTGCATTGTCAGTCAGGCAACTTATCCCGGAACGGTACCGGATGAACGGAGCAAAGACCCGCACCCTTATCTGTCCGGTCCAACACCACTGACCAACACCACTTACCTGAAGGCGAACTTCATGAAATCAACGGACAACAAACGAGACCTGAAAATTATCGACGACAGCTTCCACCTCGTGGGAAAGGAACGCTAGTCGTTTCAAACGAGGAAATCCACACCGCGCGAGACGTCACGAAGACGAACAGCTTCAAGCTCGAAGCATTCCGTTCTCCCTACGGCGCACTCGGTTACGTGATGGAAGGCAATCCCCGCTACTACCGCACGCCATCGTGGGATCACACCGTTTGCACCCCGTGGTCGATTGACGACATTGAGGCGTTACCAAAAGTCGACGTCGTATACGCCTACGGCGCGCTTGACAGTAGTCTCGTCCGCGCTATTGCAGCGGATGCGCGCGGCCTTGTCTTCGCTGGCACCGGCAACGGCAACATCGCGAAACATATGGTCGGGCCGCTGCGGGAGGCAACGCGTCGCGGCATGCACGTGGTGAGGGCTTCTCGCACAGGCAGTGGCATAGTCGTCCGCAACGGCGCGCAGCCTGACGACGACTATGACTGGATCGTCGTCGACGATCAGCCGCCTCAGAAGGCTCGCATTCTCCTGATGCTGGCGATGCTCAGCCATCCCGACGACTGCCGCGCATTGCAGGCAGCCTTCTACCGCTTTTGAACCCCGCCAGGAAATACCGTGTACATCTCCGGACGAGCAGGTTCGACGGCTGATCACCATGAGTGACGCCATTGAAACAATGCGCTTTGCGCTTGCTGAACAAGGCCCCCGGCAAGATGCCACACCCTCGATAGTGGTTACCCGTCGCCCATCCAGGACAGCAGCAAAGACAAAACAGGCATTGACCCGCCGTTCGTCAAGCATCACGGTACAGGCACCACATTCTCCTCTGTTACAGCCCTTCTTGGTTCCGGTTAGCTGAAGCTGCTCGCGCAACAGATCAAGGAGAGTCACATCAGAACGCACTTCAAGTCGGTGAACCACATCGTTGATACTGACAGTCACGGGCACAATGTTGTTGTGCGCACCGCTACGCGTGGCCTGCCCCGCCTCGCGCGCCAGCTGGCACATTGCTCATTGCGGCGGCCGTAGCGACCGCGAACGTCGATCTGAGTAGTCCACGGCGGGTCATGGTTACTCCTGCGTCGGTGCGAGACTCCTGGTTCAAGGTTTCTTTGGTTACGCGATCGCGCTCTTCGTTCATATACACTCCAAGTACCTGCGCGTTCGTTCCTTCCTTGTCTCGGAAGGCACTTCCAGCGGCAGCTGCAAACTTGCAATACGGGTTGATTATCGTTCGCGGAGGAATGCACAACGAGAGCATCCACGTCATTTGCCGAATGACAAAATGTCATCGTTCAGACGGTTCGAGTCCGGCCAAGGATCGTGGCGCGACGGTTTCGAAGTAGGCGACGCGTTTCTTCCGCCATCGTGAAGAGCTCGGCAACGCTCTTCAGGCGCGCTGCGCTATCTCAAGGCAAAACTCCATAAAGACTTCGACGGCAGCGGAAGAAAGTCGGCGCGAGGGACGAACTACATACAGTGGGAAAGTCTCTCCAGGCCAGTCCGGAAAGAGTTCGACCAATGCGCCCTGTTCCAGCAACCCCCGAACGCCGAGTGCGAGCACTTGGGCGATCCCTGCGCCAGCCACGCAAGACCCGATCATGGTATCGACGTCGGTGAGTATCAAGGCGCCTTTGGTGTCCACACGCAATACCTTGTTGCCTCGATGAAACTCCCAGGGGAAAGGCTTCCCCCGCTGCGGGTCGATGTACTGAATGCAAGCGTGGTCAGCGAGATCGGCCGGCTGCTTCGGGCGCCCGTGCCTGTGCAAATACGCTGGCGAGGCAACGGTCAACACCCTGGTCTCCAGCAGTAGCCTCGAAGTCATGCTGGATGGCGGTTGGGGTCCAAAACGTATCGCTACATCAATACCCTCCCCAACCAGCCCCCCAACGTCGGGCAATTGACTGATCGTCAATTCGATATCCGGATATCGGTTAATGAATTCCGTCAAATGCGGCGCCAAAAGATACCGCGCAAAAAGCTGGTTTATGTTTGCCTTGAGCGGGCCTTTTACGACAACGGCCGCGCCCGCCACGAGATTGGCCGCCTCTTCGATTCCCGTGATATGAGGAGCTGCCAGTTCGTATAGGCGGGCACCCTCGCCCGTCAGACGCAAGGCGCGCGTGGTGCGATCAAGCAATCTCACTCCGATCCGTTCTTCGAGCCGCGAAACGGAGCGACTCACGCCCGAGGGTGACAGGCCCAGCACCTCGGCCCCCTTTGTGAAGCTCCCAGTTTCCACGACCGCCGAAAGCACGCTCATGCCTGCCAGAAGTCGTCCATCCATCCCAACCTCCTATCTTTGACTTTATGCACAAATGTTGTGACCGCCTCCATATTAATCAAAAAGGGCGACGAAGCTATCGTTGATCCCATGCTGTCACACGCGCCGTGAGGCGCTCAACCAAGGAGCGTTAAATGTTTGTGGTCACTGGAATTACT
>BBSL01000387.1 GCA_001319865.1 Burkholderia sp. E7m39
TGGAAAGGTAGGTCGTGTCGTCGCCGAAACGTTGCTTGCGCGCGGTCTACGCGTGCGAGCCGTGGTTCGGGATGCCGAAAAGTGCGCTCAGTGGAAGGAGAAGGGCTGCGAAATCGCCGTCGTCCCTGATGCCGCTGACGGCGACGCACTCAACGAGGCGTTTTCGCACGCTTCCGGCGTGTTTCTTATGAACCCGCCTGAGTATGATCCGGCACCAGGATTCCCTAGGGTGCAACGTACCGTGCAAGCCGTTACGGCTGTACTTGGTCGCACTCGCCCGGGTAAGGTCGTTTTCCTGTCGACGGTGGGAGCGCACGTTTCCGAGTTCAGCTTGCTCAACAATGCTGGATTCTATGAACGTGCCCTTCCTGAACTGGACTTGCCAGTCGCATTCCTGCGTCCCGCATGGTTCATGGAAAACGCGTCGTGGGATGTAGCAGATGCACGCAAGGGTGCCATCAAGAGCTATCTGCAACCTCTCGATCGTGGCATCAACATGGTCGCCACCCGCGATATCGGCACCACTGCCGCCGATTTGCTGCAGGAATCCTGGGTGGGCGCTCGAGTTGTGGAGCTTTCGGGTCCGCGTCCCGTCAGTCCTAACGACATTGCGGCGGCTTTCTCCGAGGCTTTGGGACACACTGTTAACGTCACCGCAGTTCCGCGTGACACATGGGAATCCCAATTCCGAAACGAAGGGATGCAACATCCCGAAGCTCGCTGCCGCATGCTTGATGGCTTCAACGAAGGATGGATTGACTTCCAGGGCGGCGCCGCTGAACAGCGCAAAGGGACCATCGATCTGACCACCGTACTTCGCGAATTGGTCGCACGGGGATAAAGCATGTCTTCAATCTTGCGACAGGATTCACAGACGGGCGCCGGAGTCCTGGCAAAAGTAATCGTCCTTGCCCTCCAATGCGGCCTCGTATCAATGGGAAGCTACTTCGCGCAGCCTCAGGTGCTCCCAATCGCGAAGGGGTTGCACGTGGACCCCTCCATGGCCGGGCTCGTGGTCGCCTGCAGCCAGTGTGGACATGTCGCAGGGTTGTTGCTGGTAGCACCACTTGGTGACCTGGTCGAAAACCGTAGGCTTGTGCTGACAATCCTGGGATGTCGGCCGCTTCGCTGGCGACAGCGGCTGTAGCACCAAACGCCCTGACCTTCTTCGTTGCGTGTTTCGGGATAGGCGCATTTTCGGTGGCGGTACAGCTCATCGTAACGTGTGCTGCGTCGATGTCCTCGCCATCCGAGCGCGGTACCGTGGTGGGCGGGGTGACAGGCGGTCTCCTGATGGGGATCCTTCTCGCCTGGCCAGTTGCGAGCCTCATTGGCAATGCTTGGGGGTGGCGAGCGTTGTACGGGATTCATGCCGGCCTTGTCGCCGCTTCGACAGTTGCTATGGCGCTCATCCTTTCGTCACGAAGACCCAAGCCCGCATCGAACTATGGGGAACTGCTCAAGTCATTGGGCTCCCTGTTCGTCACGACGGTGGAACTTCGGCGTCGGGCGTTGATGCAGGCCTTCCTCTTCGGAGCCTTAGCTTGTTCTGGACGGCGGTTCCAGTGGAACTCTCTGGTCATTATCATCTGTCCGTACACGCTTTCGCGGCCTTTGGTCTTATCGGGGGTGCCGGTGCACTTGTAGCCCCCCTTGCAGGCCTGGCGGCCGATCGTGGTCTCGGGAAAACCGTAACGGTTGGTGGGGTCGTCGCCACGCTGTTCGCGTTCCTGGGAACCGCGCTCGCCGACTCGGCCTGGATGTTGTGCGTCTGCGCAATGCTTATTAACGCGGGCGTACATGCGAATCTCGTTACGTCTCAGCGGCGAATTCTATCGATTGATCCGAGAGCCGGGTTTCGCCTCAATAGCATCTTCGTCGCGTGTTTCTTTCTTGGAGGCACGGCAGGCTCTGCTTGCGCCACAGGGTTGATGCACTTCGGATGGGAAGCGATTTCTTTTGCCGGTATCGCGTTGGCGATCCTGGCGCTCGCGACGACACTTCGTGGATTTAATCGTCCATCAACGGTCGGCTGATTTGTCCGTGACCCGTTTGAAACAGGCGGCATAAATCTGACGTTTGCAAAGGAATTAATCATGTCACGTATTTTCATTACAGGTTCCTCCGAGGGCCTTGGCCTGATGGCTGGCCAACTGCTTGCCAGTCAGGGACACAGCGTCGTGCTACACGCACGCAATCCCGACCGCGCAGAGGTAGCCTCACGCGCACTTCCTCAAGCTGAGGCAATCATCAACGGCGACGTTTCCACAATCTCCGGAGCGCGCGACGTCGCTGCCCTCGCTAACATGGTCGGCCCTTTCGATGCAGTGATTCACAACGTCGGCGTCGGCTATCGGGAGAAAAACCGCATCGAGACGGTCGACGGTCTCCCGCACGTCTTCGCCATCAATGTCATAGCGCCATACGTGCTGACCGCATTGATGGGCAAGCCAACCCGGCTCGTGTATCTCAGCTCTGGAATGCACCGGTTCACCGGCGCGCATCTGGATGACATCAAGTGGCTGACCCGCGAATGGGACGGGGCGCAGGCCTACTCCGAGAGCAAGCTCTATAACGTGCTCTTCGCCTTTGCAATTTCCCGCCTGTGGCCCGACGTCCGGGTCAATGCTCTAGAGCCAGGCTGGGTTCCAACGCGGATGGGAGGTCCGGAGGCACCTGACGACTTGCGCCAAGCGCACCTCACACAAGCATGGCTTGCGGCAAGCGATGCCCCTGAAGCGTGTGTGACTGGCGAGTATTTTTATCATAAGCGCCGGCGCGCCCCAAACCCGGTCGCCTACCATACTGCAACCCAGGACCGGTTGCTGACCCTCTGCGAGGAAATCACCGGCATCTCCATCAATGAAACCAGTGACCGAGAGTTGGCGTGACGATTCATGCAATCGGTGATTTTGCTCGATGTGTCCGGCCTGAGCCGGACACATCTATAACGCGCTTCAAGAGAGACGTTTCGGAACGGCTGCCGCAGTCTCGCACCTGATGTGGGCCAGTCTCTCAGCGCCGAACGGATGGTCTACTCGATCCATCAGCGTCGCCAGGATTCGGCGTCTCTGCCTCCCATGTCCATCTTGCCTCCATGTGGACGCATTCCGCCTGAGCTCTGACAAGCATTGCGGCCCGCAAGAATCGGACGATGTTGTACAGAGCCCAGTGGCGAAATCCGACTCGCATGATGCTCATCATCCGCGCCCTTCAGGAATGATTGGAAGAAGGAGATAGTTCTCCAGTCCATGACCGAAATGAAGGGTCGTCTTCCCGCCAAACACATCCACCGGCCGGTCCCGCGGGTCATCGTGCAGGAGCGGGCCGCATCCGGTGAACTCGTTCTTAATGTTTGACAGGTGACCGCCGCTACCGCCGGGATAAACATAGTCCTTCCCTCGAATGCTAAGGGCAATGCGGGCGCCAGGCGGTACCACTATCGAGGTCGGCCATATTTCAACATCGAGTTCGTAAATTGCGCCCGGCGTTAGAGGCTGAAGCTCGTCGCGCGTAAAGGCCGCGCAATGCGCCGTTAGGCTTGAAGATCAGGCTGGTTATCCGGCAGCGATCGCGTCAGTTCGTGACAGGCAGCGACCTCATCGCGTATCGGCACGACCAATTGCTATTGCGCGTCGGTCGAGGCCGCGAGGTAACTCTGGCCTTCGAGTTCCGCTAGCCGCTCACTGAGCGCTCGGTGCATAGCGTTAAAGGCGTCGCTGCCGAGCGCCAGACGCAACGGAGGGTTGGGCTGGCAGGCGGTGGCGATGATAGCTCCTGCAACCTTTTGCCCGTCGCCGGGAGACTGATAAGTGCCACTGCCAAAGAACGCCTGGATCTGCCCGACCGGCGTGTCGGCATAGGCAGCGAGCGCGTCTGCGACGACGAGGTTCCTGCCGAAATTCGTGCCGGTACTGCCCGGCTCGACGATTGTCACCTCGATGCCGAAGGGGGCGAGTTCGTGACGGATCGCATCCATATAGCCTTCGATTCCCCATTTCGACATGTGGTAGAGGCTGCCGCCAGGAAAGGTCGCCGGTCCGCCCATGGTCGAGATCTGGATGATTCGACCGCCACCTTGCGCGCGCAGGTGCGGAATCGCCGCGCGTGCGACCTGGATCGAGCCGACCAGGTTCGTCGCGTTGTTTACAACGACATCGATCCGGCCAAGTTCGGCGAACGCGCGATTCACGGTCGCGCGCGCCGCTGGGCTGTCGGTCACATCGAGTTGAGCTAGCCATAGCCGGTCGCCATGAGCGACCTTGAGGTCGTCGAGCGCGCCTGGGATGCGAGTCGTGCCGGCGACGCGGTCGCCGCGAGCGAGAAGTTGCTCGGTCATCAACCGGCCAAGGCCGCTGCTGACGCCGGTGATGAACCAAGTGCGTTGCGTCATGACGATGTCTCCTCAGGCCTGGTTGGAGACGAACAGACAACGCGTTAGAGCGCGATACTCGTCCTCGGAAGATCCGCGCCGGGCAGTCAGAAGCGGAGCGATGTCGTTGATCGATGAAGGCCGAACGCATGAAGGAGATCGATCTTTGTCAACACGTCACTCATCTGATGCGCAGACTGCCGCAGAGGTACGGACCACAACCTTCCCTGTCGGGCTGTACCGACAGCCGACTCCAGTAATCCAGCGTCGAGTTGCCGAACGCACAAAGCAGTCGATTCGATAGGGATTCCTCAACGTCTCGTCCTCGCCATCGTGCGCGCCTTGAAGAGAATGACGGGCCACGACTGCCTGCGCAAACTTGAGGCGGCCCGGGGTGACATAAGGCACCACCCAGGCAGCAAGCCATTGACTGACGCGACATTTTATTAGGGCCGAATCGCAAGCCGCATCGCGCCTGGACCGCGCCACCGCGCAGGATGCATTCGAATTAAGGGGACACCATCTATCTCTTCTGTTCTTTCTCAGGGTTTACCGTAGACACGTCGCGCTTGACGCATCGGTTGCCCGCGTCCGATACTTTGTCCGTACAAAGCAACCTTTGAGACAGGAGCGGACAGGCATGCATTCGGACAGAGTAGGCAAGCAGCGCTATCGGGCCAGCTACGGGCGTTACCTCGAGGACTTCGCGGTGGGCGACATCTATGAGCATCGTCCGGGACGCACGATCACCGATGCCGACAACATCCAGTTTTCGCTGCTGACGATGAACTTCCATCCGATGCATTGCGACGCCCACCACGCGTCGAAGAGCGAGTTTGGCAAGCTACTGGTGAGCAGCGGCCTGACGGTGGCAATCGTGCTCGGCATGTCTGTCAACGACGTGAGCGGCAAGGCCATTGCGAATCTCGGCTGGAAAGAAATCCACCTGACGGGCCCCGTGTTTGCTGGCGATACGTTGTACGCGGAATCCGAAGTGCTCGAAGTGCGCGAATCGAAATCGCGTCCGACGCAAGGCATCGTGACGGTTCACACGCGCGCGTTCAATCAGGACGGCAAGCCCGTGCTCGACTATATCCGCTCGGCGTTGATCGCAAAGCGCGGCCACGGCACGGCCGAAGACTGAAGACACGATAGCCGGCGTAGGCGCCGGCACCTCACGCCCGATCGTCGAGATAGCCGCCCGAGAGCGGCCGGCGGCGCGGTCCACCGTCACAGTACCGGAGACAACTGTGAGTCACTTCGTAAGCTCCGGCGCCCGGCTAGACCGGCTGCCAATGTCGCGTTTTCACTGGAAGATTCTCGGCCTCATCAGCGCGGGCGCGTGCCTCGACGCATTCGACATCTATCTCGCGGGCGGCGTGTCGGCGGCGATGCTCAAAGCGGGCTTCTCGACGCTCCAACTGAATGCGCTGTTCGTGTCGTCGGGCTTCTTCGGCATGGTGATCGGCGCGGGATTGTCCGGCTATCTCGGCGACCGATTCGGACGCCGTTCGTCGTATCAGTTCAACCTCGCGCTGTTCGGCGTGATGTCGTTCGTCGCTGCGTTCGCGCCGAACATCCATTGGTTGATCGGCGCGCGCTTCATCATGGGGATCGGGCTGGGCGCCGAACTCGTCGTGGCGGCGGGCACGCTGTGCGAATTCATTCCGCCCGGCTATCGCGGGCGCTGGATTTCGCTGCTCGGCCTGATCGTCAATTCGGGGCTCGTCGTGGCGACGAGCGTCGGTTATCTGGTGATTCCGCATCTGGGCTGGCGCTGGATGTTCGGCATCGCGGGAATCGGCGCGGTAATCGTGTGGGCGCTGCGTCACCGCATGCCGGAATCGCCGCGCTGGCTCGAGTCGGTGGGCCGCACGCAAGAGGCCGAACAAACGGTCAGCGCGATCGAGGCGGAAGTCGCGCGCGGGAAAGGCATTGTGCTGCCCGAGTGTCCGCGTACGCAGAATCTCGTCGTGCCGCGTGTGCCGCTTTCCGCGCTGTTCAGGCGCGGCATGATCGGCCGCACGCTGACGGCCGCGTTGACGGCCATCGCGGTCAATGTCGCCGTGTACGGCTTCGTCGCGTGGCTGCCGACCTTCTTCGTGCATGAAGGCCGCGATGTGGTGACGTCGCTCGGCTTCACGACGCTGATGTCGCTCGGCGCACCGTTCGGCGCGGTGCTCGGCTATCTGACGGCCGATCGCCTCGGCCGTGCGAAAGGGCTCGTTCTGTTTTGCATCGTCACGATCGTGCTCGGTTTCGTCTATCCGCAGATGACCCTCAACGCCGCGATCGCGGTGGTCGGCTTCACGCTGGCGAGCTGCATCTTCGGCGTCGTCACGCTGGGCCTGTTCGGCTATGTGCCCGAACTCTTTCCGACTGCGCTGCGCTTGCGCGGCACGGGTGTGGCGGGGGTCTGCGGACGGATCGCATCGATGCTCACGTCGTATGCCGCTGTGATCCTGTTCGCGCAGTGGGGCCTGTTCGGCGTGCTCGGCATGGTGGCGGGCATCCTTCTGCTGCTTGTGATCGCCGTGGTGACGCTCGGCGTGGACGCCAACCAGTTTTCGCTCGAAGACGTGTCGCCCGATGAGGAAGGGGCGGCGAACGGGTTATCGCTCAACCATCAGGGAGCCGCGCGATGAACGCACGCACCGACCTGCAACAGACGCAAACCATCTCGCAGCAACTCGCCGCGTTCACGACGCAACTGAAGCTCGACGATGTGCCGAAAGACGTCCGCGAGCGGGCGAAGCATCTGATTCTCGACAGCATCGGCCTCGCCTATGCGACGCTAACGCTGCCGTATGCGACGTCGACGCTCGCCGCAATGCAGGAACTCGGCGGCGGCGAAGCGACGGTGTTCGGCTATCGCGAACGGCTCGCGCTGCGCGACGCGATGCTGCTCAACGGCCTGCTGATTCACAGCCTCGATTTCGACGACACGCATGCACGCGGCGTGATTCACTCGACGGCAAGCGCGTTGCCCTGCGCGTTCAATCTTGCGGAACGCGAAGGCGTGAGCGGCGCTGATCTGTTGACGGCTTATCTGTGCGCGATGGAAGTGTCGACGCGGGTCGGCACGGCGGCGCGCAGCGGCTTCCACAACGCCGGTTTTCATCCGACGGGTCTGGCTGCTGCATTCGGCTGTTCGCTCGCGGCGGCGCGTCTGTTGCGACTGGATGCCGAGGCGGCGCAGCATGCGCAAGGGATTGCGCTGTCGATGGCCGCGGGCAGTCTGGAGTTTCTGCAAGACGGCGCATGGACCAAGCGCCTGCATCCCGGCTGGGCCGCCGTCGCGGGCACGACGGCGGCGACGCTCGCGAAGCACGGCTACATCGGCCCCGGCGCGCCGTACGAAGGGCGCTTCGGACTGTATGCGCTGTACCTGAAAACACCGCTCGACGCGTCGGACCTCGCGCTTGCCACGAGCGGACTCGGTCAGACGTGGGAGATCGACGGCGTCGCGCTGAAGCCGATTCCCGCTTGCCATTTCACGCATGCGTCGTCGGATGCGGCCGTTGCATTGCACCGCGCGCACGGGCTGCGCGCCGAAGAGATCGAGCGCGTCGTGGTGCGCGTGCCCGGCCCGACGATCCCCATCGTCTGCGAGCCCGTGGCGAACAAGCAGAAGCCGGCCAACAGCTACGACGCGCAGTTCAGCATTCCGTACATCGTGGCGACGGGTTTGCTGCATGGCCGCTTCACGCTCGACGATCTGGACCCCGCCGCGCTCGCCGACGAAGCGACGCGCGCACTTGCCGCGCGGGTGACGCACGAAGCCGATCCCGACTCCACCTACCCGCTTCACTACACGGGCGAAGTGATCGTTCATACACGCGATGGCCGGCGGCTCGCGCATCGCGAACCAATCAATCGCGGCTCGGCGGACAGGCCGCTCAGCAACGCCGACATCGTCGCGAAGTTTTTCGACAACGCGCAGCGCGGCATTTCGCGCAGCGATGCCGGTCGCATCTGCGAAGCGGTGCTGACGCTCGACCAGCAGCCCGCGCGGGCACTGGCCGATGCGCTGCGCGCCGTGCAATGACACCCGCAATGCCCCCTGTACGCGCCTCTCACGAACATGACTGACCAGGAGAAATGATGGCTACGATCGACGTCGATCAGCAACAGGACAGCGACTATGCCGGGAACGAAACACTGATTCTCGACATGCTCGATCGCTTCCTGAAAACGGAAGTCAAACCCTATGTGCGCGACCTCGACGCGAAGGACGAGTACCCGCACGAGATCGTCAAAAAAATGAAGGAGATGGGCCTGTTCGGCTGTCTGATCGACACGGAATACGGCGGCCTGGGTCTGTCGACGGCGACGTACGCGAAGATCGTCGATCGTATTTCGGCCGTGTGGATGTCGGTGAGCGGAATTATCAACTCGCATCTGATCATGGCGATGACGATCCAGCGCAACGGCACTGAAGCGCAGAAGCGCGAGTTTCTCCCTCGCATGGCATCGGGCGAGTTGCGCGGCGGCATCGGTTTGACGGAGCCGGATTGCGGCACAGATCTGCAGGCGATCCGCACGGTGGCGAAGCGTGACGGCGACGAATACGTGGTGAACGGCAGCAAGACGTGGATCACCAACAGCAAATACGGCAACATCCTCGCGCTGCTGGTGAAGACCGATCCCGACGCGCAGCCGCGTCACAAAGGCATGAGCCTGCTGATCGTCGAGAAAGGCCCGGGCTTCGAGGTGAGCCGCCAGTTGCAGAAGCTCGGCTACAAGGGCATCGATACCTGCGAGCTGACGTTCACGGATTTCCGCGTGCCTGTGTCGCGCGTGATCGGCGGCAACGAAGGGCTCGGCTTGAAGCAGATCCTGAGCGGTCTCGAACTCGGCCGCATCAACGTCGCGGCGCGTGGCGTCGGCGTCGCGCAGGCGGCGCTCGATGAAGCCGTCGCCTATTCGCAGCAGCGCAAGACGTTCGGCAAGCCGATCTGCGAGCATCAGGCGATCGCGCTGAAGCTCGGCGAAATGGCGACGCGCGTCGAAGCCGCGCGGCTGTTGACCGAGTCTGCCGCGCGCGCTTACGACAAGGGGCAGCGCTGCGACATGGAGGCGGGCATGGCGAAATACTTCGCGACGGAAGCCGCCGTCGAAAACAGCATGGAAGCGATGCGCATTCACGGCGCGTATGGCTATTCGAAGGAATACAACGTCGAGCGTCTGTATCGCGATGCACCGCTCCTGACGATCGGCGAAGGCACCAACGAAATGCAGCGCCTCATCATTGCGAAGATGCTTATTGCGAGGAACCCTGCATGAGCTTGCCACTTTCCGGCGTGCGTATCGTCGCCGTCGAACAATACGGGGCCGGGCCGTTCGCGACCCAGCATCTCGCCGATCTCGGCGCGGAAGTCATCAAGATCGAGAACTTCCGCGAAGGCGGCGACGTGGGTCGCAGTGTCGGGCCGCATTTCTTCGGCGAAGGCGACAGCCACTTCTTCGAGGCCTTCAATCGCAACAAGTGCAGCCTGACGCTCGACCTGAAAAAGCCCGAAGGCCGCGAGGTGCTGCTCGATCTCGTCAAAACGAGCGATGCCGTTTTCAACAACCTGCGCGGCGATCTGCCCGTCAAGCTCGGTCTCACCTACGATCAGCTGAAGGAAGCCAATCCGGCGATCGTGTGCGCGCATCTGTCCGCATACGGCCGCACGGGCAGCCGCGCGGCGTGGCCCGGCTACGACTACCTGATGCAGGCGGAAGCGGGCTATCTGTCCGTCACGGGCGAGCCCGATGCGCCGCCCGCGCGCTTCGGCTTGTCGATCATCGACCTGATGACGGGCACCACGGCGGCCATGGCGCTGCTCGCGGGTCTCGTGCAGGCGCGCGCGACGGGCCTCGGGCGCGATGTCGACACGAGCCTGTTCGACGTCGCGCTGCACAACCTCGCGTATGTCGCGACGTGGTATCTGAACGGCGATGTGGTGACGGGACGCGACCGGCGCTCCGCGCATCCGTCGCTGACGCCGAGCCAGCTGTACAAGACGAAGGACGGCTGGATCTTCCTGATGTGCAACAAGGAAAAGTTCTGGGGCGTGTTGGCCGAGATTCTGGACCGGCCGTCGTGGGTCACCGACGAACGGTTCAGCAGCTTCAAGGCACGTCTGACGAACCGCGATCTGGTCGAACGCGAACTGGACGCGGCGCTCTCGCGCGCGACGACGGCGCAATGGCTCGAACGTTTGGGCGGACGCGTGCCCGCTGCGCCCGTCTACGACATCAAGCAGGCGCTCGACAATCCGTTTGTCGCGGAGCGCCAGAACGTGGTCGATGCCGAGCATCCGCGCTTCGGCAAGATACGTGGCGTTGCGGCGCCCGTACGCGTCGACGAGCCGCTGCCGACGCGCGCCGCGCCCGAGTTGGGGCAGGACAACGGCAGACTTCTCGCCGAACTCGGTTACGATGCTGGTCGGATCGCCATGCTGCGCGAGAGCGGCGTCGTGCAATGACCATGCAGGCAACGCACGACGAAGCGAGGCACGTGGATGATCCGTTCGTCAATCCTTCATCGTGCGTGCAAAAGATGGTTAACGTGCTCGGTCAGCAGCCGCGCTATATGCAATTGGCGCAGACGCTCATCAACGAAATACAAAGCGGACGCTTCCCGGTCGGGTCCACCATTCCCACCGAATTCGAACTGTGCGAGCAGTTCGGCGCAAGCCGCTCGACCGTGCGCGAAGCGGTCAAGCAGCTTGTGCAACTGGGCATGGTGGTCCGCCAGGCGGGCGTCGGGACCACTGTCAAGGCCGTGGGCGCCGAAGGCAGTTACCGGCAGGTGATGCAGCAGTTGAGCGACCTGCATCGCTACACGGCGGATACGGTGCTGCAGTTGATGAAGAAAGAAACCGTCGAAGTGTCGGACCCGTCGTTGTGCGCGCTGCTGGAGGCGAAGCCGGGGCAGACGTGGCTGCGCCTGGAAGGGATTCGGCGGTCGCCCGAAAGCGTCGATCCCATCTGTCATACCGAGGTGTATATCCAGCCGGCGTTCCGCTCGCTGACAGGTATCGAGGATCAACCTCATACGCCGATCTTCACGATGATCGAGCGGCAATTCGGCGAGCAGATCACCGAAGTTCAGCAGGAGATACGGGCCGTGGCGCTCAGCGCGGAAATCGCCCGAGCGGTCAACGCGAAGGCGCGCGCGCCGGCGCTGTGGATATTGCGCCGTTACTTCAACCGGCGGGGCGAGGTGGTCGAGGCATCGATCAGCATTCATCCCGCCGAGCGCTTCAGTTATTCCGAAACCTTCCAGCGCGGATGGTCTGGAACCTGAAGCCTTTACAGGGCCTCGCATGATTGCACGCAGCTATCTGTTCGTTCCGGGCGACCGCCCGGAGCGGTTTTCCAAGGCTTTGGCGACGGACGCGCATCAGGTCGTGATCGATCTCGAAGACGCCGTCGCCATCGATGCAAAAGTCAACGCGCGCGAGCAGATCGCCGCGTGGCTGCATGCGGGTCTTGCCGACGCGGACCGGGTGCGTGTGGTCGTGCGCGTGAATGCGTTCGGCACGCCGTGGCATGAGGACGATGTCGACATGCTGCGCGCAGCGGGTGTGCAGCGCGTGATGGTGCCGAAAGCAGAAGAGGCCGCGCAACTCGCCGACGTCGTGTCGCGCTGCGCAGACGGCGCCGAACTGATGGCGCTGGTGGAAAGCGTGGCGGGCATCGTGCGATTGCGCGAGGTCGCGCACTGCAAGGGCGTCGCGCGGCTTGCGTTTGGGTCGATCGATTTCGGCGTCGATGCAGGCATCGACGGAATGGGGCGGGAGCTCGACTACGTGCGTTCGCAGTTCGTCGTCGAGTCGCGTTTTGCGGGCTTGCCCGCGCCGATCGACGGCGTGACGTTGTCGACAGACGACGCGGCAGTCATCGCAGCAGACGTGCTCGATGCACGCCGCTTTGGTTTCGGCGGCAAGCTCTGCATTCATCCGAAGCAGGTCGAGGCGGTGAATCGCGGTTTTGCGCCGACCAACGCGGAACGCGAATGGGCGGCGCGCGTGCTCGCCGCGCTCGCAGAGAATCCGCGCGGCGCGATTTCAGTGGACGGGAAACTGGTCGACAAACCGATTATCGATCGTGCGAAACGAATTCAGGCTGCGTGAGCGCGGCTATCGGAGAGAAACAGGATGAAGGTTTTGGTCGCGGTAAAGCGCGTGGTCGACTACAACGTGAAGGTCCGCGTGAAGTCGGACAACACGGGCGTCGACATCGCCAATGTGAAGATGTCGATGAATCCGTTCGACGAAATCGCCGTCGAAGAAGCCGTGCGTCTGAAGGAAGCGGGCGTGGCGACGGAAGTGATCGCCGTGTCGGCGGGCGTCGCGCAATGTCAGGAAACGCTGCGCACGGCGCTGGCGA
>BBSL01000388.1 GCA_001319865.1 Burkholderia sp. E7m39
CCGGCATGAAGGACTCGAAGGTGATCGTCGCGATCAACAAGGACGAAGAAGCGCCGATTTTCAGCGTCGCGGATTATGGCCTCGTCGGCGATCTGTTCACGATCGTGCCGCAAGTCGTGAGCGAACTGTGAGCGGCGCGACGTCTTCAGTGCAACAAGGTGCCGAGGAGGCGCAGCGCGTGCCGCTTCACTTGCGTCATGTCGTGCTGCAAGGCTACCGGCGTGCGGATGGTTTGTACGACATCGAAGGACATCTGCGCGATACGAAATCCTATGATCGCGCGTCACACGGTGTCTTCGTGAAAGCCGGGCAGCCGATTCACGAGATGCGCTTACGTATCACGATCGGAACCGATTTGCTCGTCAGGGACGTCCATGTCGAATCCGTCGTTGTGCCGTACATCGGACACTGCGACGCGATCGCAACCAACTATGGCAAGCTTAAGGGCATGAAGCTCGGCGCCGGTTTCATGCGCGAGGCACGGACGCTGTTCGGCGGTGCGAACGGTTGCACGCATATGACCGAACTTATCGGCGCGGTGGCGACGGCCGCGTTTCAGACGATGAGCGAAGAACTCAACGCGAGCGCGACGCAGCAGCCATTTCAACTCGACGGATGCCATGCGCTCAGAACGGATGGCCCGATCGTCAAGGAATTTCATCCGAAGTGGTATCGCGCCGAGCGTTGACGTGTCCGTGTCACGCGATGTCAAACGATGGTCGAATTCACTCCGATGAGGGTATTGGCTTGATCGTAGAAGATGCCCCAGCGATCGCGGACATGCGTGCACATGTCGATCGATTTGGTGCGTCGACGCGGGTCGCCCCGCGCTTGCCATACTATATGAGCCGTTTCCAGCGACATCATGTCCGACGATGTCAGATCGGCGCGACCTCAATATGCCGCAACCGGATGCCGGTGCGGCGCCTTGCCGTTGCGGTGATCGCATCGATTGGCAAACAGATCGTTATATCTCGTCATGACGATGAGCAGCGAGTTTCGAGTCCTCTTTGTGGGCAACAGTTATACAACGAGAAAGGATATGCCAACGCTGGTTGCCCGGCGGCTGATGGCAGATGTACTCGCCTTTGGCGGAGCATCCCTGGCGGCACACTGGAACCGGGGCGAAGTCCAAAAGCGTCTAGGTGCCCAGAAATGGGATGCGGTCGCGTTGCAGGACCAAAGCACACGACCGCTCCGCGCACTGAAAAGCATGCAGGAATATGTTCGAAAGTTTGTCGATGAGATTCAAGCGGCAAGTGCGAAGCCCAATTTGTGATCAAAGGGAAACCGCTTACCACCGGGGTGCGGGCCTGGGCGAGCCTTTCCGATTCGCGAGGATGTCGCGGATGGTGGCCAGGGAGTCCTCGGCTATCGGACTTGTAGCGGGCCGACGCGCCATATGAAACATCGGCGCCCTGACGCCGAGAAGCCTGCAAACGGCGGAGAGATAAGGTTTGCCGAATCCCGCATAACGGTCGACGGCGCCGATAATCGCCGCATCTCCGACGTGCTCGCGAAGCCACGCGAGCGTCTGGCGGTCGTTTTCGTTGTGAACCCTCACGAGATGTTCCATTTCGTCCTCGGCACGTGACTGTATGTTTATACAGTACTGTAAATTTATACAGATTTTCTGTGCCGCGCAAGTGCCGCTCGGGATCGCGTGAGACACGCCACAGATCGCGGCGGCCCGAACCGCGTGAACGGGCGGCATTATTGCGACCCGGGTCGGTAGTATCAGTAATTTCTGAAAAACTACTGGCACCAGTGTGTGCCTAATGGAGTATCATTCTCAGTACTTTGCAAAAAACTACTGAGAAACGCATGGTTATCTCGTCGACTGGATCCCTCTACACCCTTCATGAGACCGCGCTACACGCGATGTACGCCGACCTCGAACGCGTCGCGCAGATGCAGGAGAAAGTTTTCATCGGTGCGCCCGGGACCATCGTCCAGCACCGCAAAGGCAACGCTGAGTACTACGCGCGTCAGTATCTCGATGGCGACGGCCGGCAGCGGCAGACGTATCTCGCGGGGCCAGTCGGCTTGCCTGAAGCGGATGCGCTGAAAGAGTCAGTGCAGAACCGTATCGACGAGGTCAAGGCTGTGATCAAGACGGTGCGCGAACTCGCCAAGCTCAACTTCGGCGTGGCCGACGCGAAGACCTATGCGACTGTTGGCGCACTGTTCAACCATGGCGTCTTTGCCGCGGGCGGAACGCTGGTCGGTTCCCACGCATACGGCGTGATCCTGAACCGGCTCGGCATCCGCGCGGCAAGCTATCACACTGAAGACATCTACATCGCGCGACGAGAGCAGCTCGCGCTCTCCGATATTCCCGCCGGCGGCCTTCTCGAAATCCTCAAGCAGACGGGCATCCGGTTTGTCGAGGTGCCTGGGCTCGACAGATCGGCGCCAGCAACGTCCTTCAAGGAGGCGGGAGCGTCGCGTTTTCATGTTGACCTGCTTGTGCCGTCGGCCGACGAGAACTTTACAATCCGGCCAGTACCCGAACTTAAGGCGCACGCCGCCGGCCTCCCCTTCCTCGCCTACGTCCTTGGAACCTCTCAGAACGGCGTGCTGCTCTCGCGCCACGGTGCAGTGCCGGTACGCGTGCCTGACGCCAATCGGTTTGCCGTGCACAAGCTGCTCGTCTCCCAGTTGCGCACGAACGACAGCACGAAAACCCTCAAGGATCTGCAGCAGGCAGCCGTTGTCATCGGCTTTCTCGGTGAGCATCATCCCGGCAGCATCGAGGATGCGTGCGAAGCCCTCCCATCCAGTGCGCGCAGTCGCGTCAAACGTGCGATTACGCCGCTCCAAAGGCTGCTTGAAGCGCATCCGGCGGCCCTTGACGAAGTGCGAGAGGCGCTCGCGGACTAGCGCGGCGTCGATGTCTATTAATTGCTATGCGGTCTATCACCTGAGATTCTCCCGGGCGGCCTCCTTGCGTAAAAGATCTCGAAGACTAGTCTGAAAGCGATGCGCTGCACCTTCGACGACCAGCCTGTTGGCATCCCAACTAGTCGAAAATATTCTCGACCGTTTTGAACGCGTCGTCGAAGCCGACCGTGACGACGCGCTTCGTCACCCGCGTAGCGATCACGCTGCAAAGCCTTTAACCCCACTCACGGTTCGACTGGTGTATTGAGCGGTGGCAAGACAGGTTGGATCGCGCAACGGCAAGCCTGAGACATTTCTCGGACCGAGGGTTCGCCTTGGGTTGGGACGACCTTTGCGGCGAAATCCATCGGGGCGACGAGCATGTCCCGCAATCGAGTCCGGGTATAGTCCGCCACTACCTCCTCGCCACGCACAAGCGCCTTGCAAACGGGAGGCGACCATATAAGAAATGTCGGGTTTCCGCCAAATAGCCTTCCGGCGAACGAATGACGCCGGCTCGCTAACAGGTAGCGAGCCGTCTATCCGATCAATCGGACATCGTTAGTGGTCGATCTGCTGTATACCCGCCAGTCGCCACGCGTCGTCGCCCCGTGAGCTTCTGACGATGTGCCAGATCTCCTGGAACGGCTGAGCCGTCTGCGCGTCGTCTTCCCGGATCTGACCATAGAAGCGAACGCTAACGAACGTTTCATCCGAATTGCTTTCCGTACTGCGCACCTCGGCATTGAGCTCGGTCACTTCCGTATGGCTCGGCTTGCCACCTCGTGCTTCCAGATCCAGTTTGAGGCGCGCAAACATTTCCGGGGTCGTCAACTCGAACATGTCACCTTGCTCGTTCCTGTCCCATGCGCCCTGAAGACGCATGAACATCGCCTTTGCCGATTCCAGAAAAGCAGTCTGATCGGGAGCGAACGCAGATTCCGATGCCTTCACGGCACCCGTGGTTCCCGTTGACCCCATTGCTGCACGCGGCCACCGGGGTGCCGTTTCCTGCCGCGCTTGCCCGAACTGATTGAGAAACGATGAGCCGTTCTTTTGATGGCGGTTCGCGACACCATGTCCATAGGCCAGGTCCGGACGACGCCGGTTGGCGACGAAGCGGAACAGTATCACTCCGGCGAGGACCACCAGCCCGATGAGCAGCGCATTCGACAGCATTTGCGCCAGCCCTTCAGCCATACCAAACGACGACAGCAACGCGGCAATGCCCAAGCCGGCGGCGAGGCCGGCAAGCGGGCCCATCCAGCGGTTACCTGCTGCCGCAGCGGGCGCCTGCGTGGCCTGTTGCGCCGGCTGGGCTTGCTGGGCTCGTTGTGCTTGCCCAGACGGTGCCGCCGTCTGCGACTGACGCCCGATGCTTTGACTGCCGCCCACCCGCTTTGCTTCGACATCATTCGATGCCACAGCGCCAAGCGCAAGCAGACCCGCCAGACCGAGCGCGGCCGTCCCGCGCGTTACCGCACTGGCGGCGTGTCGAAGTTGATTGACGAATCGCGTGAACATAAAAACCTCGTTGGGTAAGTCCAGGGCCGCCGCATCGCGCACGCCACAGTCGCACAATTAAATTACGAACAGTAATATTTTTGGATCGTCACATTTGCGCGGATTGCGTCTGCAATCCGTGATACGCGACCGGAAAGCTGTTTCCGTGGATGTAGTGCTCCAGTCGCCGGATCGTGTGTTCCTGCTCGGCGATCAGGTTCTTGATCAGGTCGCCGATCGACACCATTCCGATCACCTGCCCCGCCTCAATCACAGGCAGATAACGTATCCGGTACTCCGTCATGAGCGCCATGCATTCGTCCGTTGTCTGCTGCGGGCTGACGTAGCGCACTGCCGTCGACATGATGTCGCGCACCGGCGTATCCCTTGATGAACGGTCCATCAGCACGATCTTCCGTGCGTAGTCGCGTTCCGTGACGATGCCCGCGAGGCGCCCTTCCTCTGCAACGATCAATGCTCCAACCTGCCGGTATGCCATGATCGCGATCGCGTCGTAGACCGATGTGGATGCCTGGGTGCACCAGACTGTCTGGAAAACTTTAGAGCGAAGGAATTGCGCAACCGATGCCATATGTCACCTCAGTCATCTTTCGTTTGCCACCCGCTAGCGCCCAGGTGCGAGACTTGAATCTAACTGAACCGGGTGAAATGGAAAATTCGTATTTTTATTGCCAACACATCGAAAAAACCGTAGCGTTGACCGAATCAACGGAGGTGGCGTGAACTACAAGCATCTGCATTATTTTTGGGTTGCGGCACACGCGGGAGCGATCGTCCGCGCAGGCGAGCAGTTGCACATCTCGCCTCAAACGCTGAGCGGCCAGATCAAGCTCCTTGAGGAAGCGCTGGATAAAAAGCTGTTCAGGAAGAGCGGTCGCGCGATCGAACTGACTGACGCGGGCCGGTTGGTGCTCAACTACGCAGACGAGATATTTTCGCTCGGCTCGGAACTCGAGAGCGCGGTGCGGCGAGAAAATGAGTCCGGCGCGCAAACGCGGTTTCGTGTCGGAATCGCGGATTCGGTGCCGAAGGCGATCGCGTATCGGCTATTGGAACCCGCTCTGAGCGCTTCCTTACCGGTGCGCATGATCTGTCACGAAGGCAAGCTACATGCGTTGCTCGCGCAACTGGCTGTGCATCGTCTCGATCTGATCATTGCGGATGCTCCGATCCCCGCCGACGTCAACATCAAGGCGTTCAACCACCGGCTAGGTCGCTCGACGCTGAGCTGTTTCGGCGAGCAGACGCTGGTCAGAACGGGCAGCAAACGCTTCCCGTTATTGCTGGGTGAATTGCCGGTGTTGCTGCCCGGTACGGAATCCGCCGTGCGCCGCAAGCTGGACCACTGGCTGGCCTCGCATGCCATTTCGCCGCGCATCGTCGGTGAATTCGACGACGGAGCGATGGCCATGGCCTTCGGCCGTGAAGGCCGCGGCCTGCTGTTCGCGCCGACCGTGCTGGGAAAGCAGTTACAGGCCGAGCACGATCTGACGATGATCGGGCAGATCAAAACGATTGTCGAAGAGTTCTTTGCGATCTCGATCGAACGCCATATCAGCCATCCGGCTGTCACGATGATTATGGACGCGGCGCGAAGCGAATTGTTCAATGACTAGCTCTGTGAGGCGTGCCGCCATTGCGCCGTCCCTCGCTATCCGGTTCGCGACTTACGCCGCGGCGCGTCGAGCACCAGCTCTTTCAGAAAGGCCTACTGCATTGGCAACAACACCACTCGTAAACATATGGCATCCTAACGAAATGGTGCTAAATTGATTTTATCGACTCACGCGGCAAAGTACATTTTGGGGTATTCGTCCTTTCCGTGCATTTTCTGGCGGTTTGCACGGGAAAGCGCTTTCAAATCAACCAGTTGAAAATCCGTCAAAGTGCAAAAACGTGCGGGACCGCTCAGCCTTGCTGCAGGCGGCTTCTTGCGCCTTTACCGCCACAAAATGCACGAAAAGGACAAATACCCCGCATCGCACGCAGTCCGTATGATACGTACCGGATGGTTGGTCGCTCCTCGGCCGGTAAAGACACAAAGCCATGCCCTGCAAGAAAGCTGTCAATTTCGATGCAAGCGTGCGAGTAAGCAATCTGATGTTGGATGGTTGCTCGAAGCCCTACGCGTCTTACAGCTTCAGCAAAGGCGGGATTTTGAGCATCGACTTGCGAGTGTCAGCACGAAGCTACGCACCGACATCTGAGGCGTGCTAGACGGTTTGGGCGACGACTCTGCATCTGTGCCCGACATCGCGGGAGACGCGTACGCCCCCACAGCGGCAAACGTGAACGGCGCCAGGGGCGAGTCAGTATGGCTGCCCGTAAGGCTAGGCTGTCCGGCGGATCAGATAGACGCACCCCAAAGTCTAGTCGGAAAACAAATCAATATTCCTGTTACGCGCGCTTGTCTGTGCGTTCAAGTGACTCGGCAGCCAGTGCGGCCGCCTTCTTCTGCGCGATTGAGTACTTCGATCTGAAGCGGTCGCGGTAGTCGGCGGGATTAATCTGCAGCCGTCGATTGAAGGTTCTGCGGAAGCTATCGGCATCTTCCAACCCGCAGCGTTGTGCAATTTCACGCAGCGATAGATCCGTCGCTTCGAGAAAACGACGCGCAGCGTCGATGCGCGCGTTGGCGAGAAACGTCATCGGCGTGATGCCGCATTCCTTTGCGAAGAGGCGCGATAGGTTACGCGCGCTCATATGCACGCGTTCGGCCAGCGACGCGACCGTGTGTTCGACGTGCAAGTTATCGAGCATGAACTGCTGCAACGCGAGGATCTGCGAACCCGGCGACGCCTGCGTTTCAAGCAACGGACTGAACTGCGACTGCCCGCCTGCGCGGCGCAAATAGACGATAAGATACTTGGCCACGTCGATTGCCATTTGGCGGCCGAAGTCGTCTTCAATCATTGCCAGCGACAGGTCGATACCCGCTGTGACGCCTGCCGTCGTATAGATGTTGCCGTCCTGCACGAATATATGGTCCGGCTCGATCTTCGCCTTGGGAAACGTGGCGGCGAGGCGAGGCACGTCCATCCAATGCGTAGTCACCACCTTGTTGTCGAGCAGGCCTGCCGAGCCGAGCGCAAATAGTCCGTTACAGATAGCGCATACGCGGCGGCAATGCCGGTGCTGACGTTTAAGCCAGCCGCTCAGCGCCGGATCGTCGAATGCATCGAAGATACCGAGCCCGCCGGGCACGATGATCGTGTCGAAATCCGGACACTCGTCGAAGATCGTTCGGTCGGGCACCGTCATCAGCCCGCTTGACGACTGCACCGCGCCGCGAGTCGTGCCGACCGACAGCATTTCGTATTCGCACTCGCCCTTGCTCAGCACTTTCACTTCGGCGAACGCGTCCCGTGGCCCGGCGATATCGAGCAACTGGAAACCGGGAAAGACAAGCAAGCCGACCTTGATCCGTTTCATCGCAAGTGTCCAATATGCTGGAAGACGCGCACCCGCTTGGGCGGGCGCCTCGAACGGTAAGTCTATACGGCAATGCGAGTGCGCAGCCGAGCGGTCAAAAAGCCTGCTTCACGGCGCTCGTCTCGCCTGTCACGCGGAGGGTGTGTGAACCGGTGCGCTCAGTGCGTTCGGCCAGCACGCCGAATAGTGCGCCCAGCGTCGTCCAGATCACGGCCTGCACGCCGATCGCAGCGATGCGGAACTTCCACAACAGCGTGGCAGGGAACGAGAGTGGTACCTCGTCGACGACTGGCAACGCCGCGAGCACGACGACCAACATCACGACGAACGCGGCGAGACCCGCCAGTGCACCATTCGATTGACCAAACCGTCGGGCGACAACGCCCGGTACGTTGAGCGACAGCACCATGATCGTGATCGAGATCGCTATCGTCAGAAAGAACAGACCTGTGCGATAGCCGATCGTATCCGGATCGCCGACGGACGGCGGATTGGCGGGGTACTTCAGATTCGGCACGACGACGAGCGCGATGAACGCTCCAAGCGCGAGCCATGCAGCGAGCGGCCGTGCACCCAGCTTGCCGACGCGACCCCATGCATAGGCGAAGGTCAGTGCGAACAGTCCGCCGAACGCCGCGCCATATGCAACGACGCCAGTCAGCAAACCGAGGCCGGCTTGGGTGTCCCGGCTCACCAGTTCGGGTTCGTGCGCGTCGCCTTCCACCGCGTGCGCGTGTTCCTCGAAGGCGATCGCGCGTTCAACCTGCCGTTCGCCTGCCACTTTCGCGAACCCGAATGCGATCAGACCCGCGACGACACCCGCGAGCATGCCGCGCATCAACAGCTTGCCGACCATGATCGTCTCCTCGTCAGTGGCAGGGAAAGCCGAGCAGATGGCGGCCGTCGTGCACGAACTCATGCACATACATGCCCGGCACGAGCGACGTCGCGCCCTGTTCGGCGCCGATGAAGTACAGCACCAGCAACATCATCAGACCGCCGAATACGATCCACGGCATCAGTTCGCGCAGCGGAATGGGCGCGAGTGCGTCTACGGGTTGAAGAACAGCGTCGTTCATGACAGACCTCTTGATTGAATGAATGTTGGATTGATGTTCAGGCTGCATCCGCGCGACGCGCGGTGATGACCTTCTTCAGTTCATCGCGCGACAGCACGCCATGCGCTTCGACCACGTTCAGCAGCGCTTCGAGAAAGCGTTCGTAGTAGTCCCAGCTCGGCTGGTTCTCGCAGTCAGTGGTTTCCCACTTCGCAATCGATGCGATCAGGCTTTGTCGAAAGTCTTCCCATTCGAAGCAGCCGGCTTTCGATAGCGACAGCGCGAGGCCGAACACATCACGTTCCCAGCGACTGGTGAAAAACAGCTTGCCGTCCAGACGCGGCGGCGAGTCGGGCGTGCCGAGCATCGACGCTGCGGCATATTCCTCGAAGCGCGTGAACATGACGTGCGTCCTCAGGCAGCGGGCGAGGCGACGAGCGCGACACCCATCATCGATTCCGGCGTAACGAGCGCGGCGAGTTCTTCCTCGCTCAGATGATCTGTATTCGCGGGGCGCTCGGGCACCACGAACCAGCGGATCTGCGCGCTGCTGTCCCACACCTTCACTTCCTTTTCCGCAGGCACGGTCACGCCGAATTCCTGCAACACGGCACGCGGTTCGCGCACACCGCGCGCGCGAAAGACCGGGTCCTTGTACCAGTACGGCGGCAAGCCGAGCACGGGCCACGGATAGCATGAGCACAACGTGCAGATGATCAGGTTGTGGACATCCTCGTCGTTGGCGACGGCCGCCATGTGCTCGCCTTCCGCGCCTGCCATGCCGAGCGGCAGCGACAGTTCGGCGATAGCCTTCGGCGTGTCTTCGATCAGGCGCTGCTTGTAGGCGGGATCGACCCACGCATGCGCGACGATCTTCGCGCCGTTGAATGGACCGGCCAAGGTCTCGAAGTGCGCGAGTACGGCATCGACGGAATCGCTGCCGATCACGCCTTTCTCGATCAGCAGCGCTTCGAGTGCGCGCACTTTCGCGGCGCTCGATGCTTCGCGGTCTTCCGGATATTCGAACAGTTGGGTCATGCTGGTCTCGCTGTCAGTTTAGTTGGCCGGCTGCACGTAGGCTTCGTACAGGTCGGCGTAAATGGTGGTGTTCGCTTCGCTCTTGCCTTCGCCCCAGATGTCGGCGATGTCGAAGGCGATCCGGTAGACGGGCATCGGCTCGCCGATGCCGTCGACGCCCGTCGATACGAAGTACGAGAACGCGCCCGGATAGACCATGTCCACAACGCCCTTCTTGTTCCGCAGATAGCCCGGCAGGCGCGTGTGATCGACAGCATCGGGGTCGGCGATGCGCACTGTGTCGCCTTTCGCAAAGCGCGCCGGGCTTTCGAGCGTGTGATAGCCCGAATCGCCGTTCTGCAGATACGCGTCGATCTGCTTGAAGAGGGCTGCGTCCGGCTTGTCGGGCAACGTGGCTTGCGGATTCTCGCGATAGTGCGCGGTCTTCTGCGCAAGCTCTTCGGCGGTGATATATCCCTGCTCGACGAAGAATTGCGAAATGCCACCTAGCCACTTCTCGTAGTAACGGTACTTGAAGTACTCGAACGGCTGCATGTCTTCGGCGCCCGTGCGCAGCGACGCCCACGTCCAGTCGTTCTTGAACGACGTGGGCAGCGCTTCGATCGGAAAAGCATGCAACGCGTCCTTGAGATGCGCGCTTTCGGCCATCATCACGGTATGAATGCCGAAGATGCGCTTTTCCCACGGCTCGACGAAAACGCGCTTCTCGGTGCTGACAGGGCCGAGGTTTTCGATGCCGCCAAGGTGATGCTGTAGTTTCACGGTTCGCTCCGCAGAGTGATGGAATGTTGCTTAGCTGAGCCGGGGCTCGCGCTTGAATGCCAGCGCTTCACCGACGACTTCCGACACGAAGCCGAACACGGCGCCTGTCACGAGTGCAGTTGCAGCGACCAAAGCAGGGTTCGCGATGCCTGCCGTTGTGATCGCCTTGCCCGTGGCGACAGTCGTGCCAACCGTCGATGCGAAGCCCCATACGATGGCAGGCAGCACATCGAGCAGCTTGATCTTCGACGCCTGCACCATCGCCGCGCTGCCGATACCGACAAGCACCGCGGCGGCCAATGCACTGCCTCCCGCCGTTGAGATGAACATCAGCGTTAGCGAGGCGATCGCGAGGCCTGTCAGATTCGACGCCACGCTCTTGACCAATCCCGCGCGTCCGCCGCCGAGCACAAAGAACGATGCCCACGCGATGAACGTCACCCAGACGGGAACGGGCAATATTGTGCCGGTGAGGTACGTATCGGCGACAGCTAGAACGCCGATGCTTAATGTGTAGGCTTCAGGCTTTTTCATTTGCGTGCTCCTTATAGAGAGGGAAAAACGGGTTGGTGCATGCAGCTCAAGAGACCGTCGCGCATCCGCTCGGCGTCGATGTTTCTGCCGATCATCACGAAACGGTTCTCGCGGCGTTCGTCGCGCGACCATGCCTTTCCGAACTTCGCATCGAGCAGCATGTGAACGCTGTGGAAATGCAGGCGCCGCGCTTCGTCGTGCAGGTTCAGCACGCCCTTCATGCGCAGCAGTTGCTGGCCGTCTGTCTGCACCAGCTGGTTGATCCAGTGGTTGAAGCGTTGGGCGTCGACGGTGCCAGGCACGACGAACGCGCACGATGCGATCGTGTCGTCGTGTTCGTGGTCATGGCCGGTTTCGTCGAGCAGATCGGGTTCGACGGCGAGCAGGTTGTCGAGCGAGAAACTGCGCACGCCGAGCAGCGTGTCGACAGCGACGGCCGAGTGATTCGCAAAGTCGATCTGCGCGGTGGGATTGAGCTGGCGAATGCGTTCGACCAGTGCATCGACGGCTTTCGGCGACGCGACGTCGGTCTTGTTGACGATGATCCGGTCGGCGAACACGACCTGTTCTCGCGCGATGTCGTCGTCGAGTTGCGCGTTCGCATGCAACGCATCGATCACGGCAACGACGGCTTCAAGTTCGACGCGCTCGCGTACGTCGGGATCGGCGAGAAAGGTCTGCAAAACAGGCGCGGGATCGGCGAGCCCCGACGTCTCGACGATGAGCCGCTCGAGCAGGTCGCCGAAACGCGCGAGCAGATCGCGCACGCTCGCGACGAGATCCGTGCGGACCGTGCAGCACACGCAGCCATTGTTGATCTCGACGACGACTTCTTCGTCAGCGACGATCAACTGACCGTCGATACCGACTTCGCCGAACTCGTTCACGACGATGCCGATCTGCATGGGCCGCGTCGAGTCGAGAATATGATTGACGAGCGTGGTCTTGCCGGCGCCGAGAAAGCCGGTCACTACGGTCGTAGGGATTTTCTTGATTCGCATCGCGGTCGTCCTTGGCGCGCGCCTTGCGGCGATGCGCGGGTTGGGAATGGACGATTTATAGCTAGTTCCAGGCCGGATCTTTCTGGCTGTCTCGACGGCGACCATAATTGGCCGAAATAATCGTCCGGTCTTGCTGGATTTGCCGGAATAGGCGTAGACGGACAGAAAGTGCGTTCGTTAGCTGGCGGCTCGCGCTATCAACGAAGAGGCGCGGGTGATCAAAGACGGTGCAGGCGGCGCATCGGAACGGGTACGACCGGGGGCTAACGCGATTGGGAAGTAGCGGCACGACTTGGCGTTGCTGTCAGCGCATTGCGACGCCGGCATCGAGAGGGATTGCTATTGCCGTCCTGCTGCACCATGATGGTCATCGCCGGTATGAGCATGACGCAGTGCCGGCTGCGACTGGGAGCTGCTCTGACTGTAGCGGGCAAACGGTTTGTTACGCAGTGTTTCTTCGCACCGCCAGGCGAGTCAGCTGAAAACGGAGGCCGCGCGGCTAGAAGGAACCGCGACTGCCACATCGAGTCGGACTTTTCGTTTGCGGGAGTTCGCGAAGCGCGCGTGCTGGAGCAATTGCGTCAGCGGGAGCGACGCTCGAACCTGACCCAGGTTGAAAACGGCCCGGAGTTCGTCAGCAAGGCGCTTGACTCATAGGCGCACGAACATGGAGTCAACCGACGGTTCATCCGTCCGGGTAAGCCGTGAAAAACGGGCAATCGAGAGCTTCAACGGCCGACTGTGCGAGGACTGTTCGAACCAGCAAGGGGTCGTCAGCCTGGACGATGCACGCAAACGAATCGACGGTGCCTTCGGGCAACTGGCGCAGACAATTCCGGCGACTGCCTCGGGCGAAAACCGGCGAGACCACTAAACTTACGAATGGTGTACTCCGCGGGGCAAAGTCGAAATTCGTGCGGGATCGGACGGGCATGCGTCCCCTCACGAATTCGGCGATCGTTCATGTAACCGCGAGGCAGATCCAATTACCTTTGCGCGACGATATGCCCGCACGTCGGTGGTGACGCGCTCCCGTACCCTGCCCTAGTGCCAATGGTTGCACCCAGGCCGATGTCCACAACCGTCGCAGCCGAGTATCAGTTGTTTATCGACTACGTGAACGCCCGTCGTGGCTCCTGGAGCGAGGCCGAGAAACTAGCTCGAACGGCCGGCTGGTACCGTCGAGCGCTGTCGGTGGCGGACCGGGCACGACGCAACCGCGAGTGAATAGATGTCGGCGCTTGCAATCGGACGGAATCGATTTACAACGGGGCAGCGCCGAGCGGTAGTAACAAAATTGCTTGAAAAGTAGTAACAAGATTTTAGTCGTGTGAGCGTTTTCCATCCCGAGGCATTCCGGTGGCCGATATTTAGGGACATATTGCTAAAAAACCTTATGTCAAGTGCCGGATCTCGGGAGGGTGCCACATTGCTTGCAGCGTGGGTATTGCTGCGGAAACTATAAGGCGATAAAATTTCTGCAGATACAGGAGGCGCATCATGGCATCGACAACGCACCATCATGCAACGGTCGGTCCCACACCGGCCGCCACCCTTTCAAAAGCGGCGGTACGAGCGGCGGCCGCTTTGCGCATAAATCAGGCGACGCTCGCCGACGTGCTCGGGCTCAGTACGGCTTCTGTCTCGCGACTCGTCGCGGGCACATACCAGCTTGAGGAATCGCGCGGCAAGGAATGGGAGTTGGCCTTGTTGCTGGTGCGTTTGTTTCGTTCACTTGACGCGATCGTAGGACCGGGCGAGAAAGCTCAGGCATGGTTGGGGGGCGAGAACACAGCGCTCAACGCGAGACCCATCGATCTGATCCGATCCGCCCAAGGACTTGTTAATGTCGTCGAATACCTGGACCTCTACCGAGGTCGCATCTGAAGTTCGAGAGCTTCTTGAAGATACCTGGCGGGCGGTCGAGGCTCAACATCGCGTGGCGACGATGTCGCTCGTTGACAGTCTGGCGGAACAGGCTCAACTGGAGGCGTTGCTCGAAACCTCGAAACCTCCGGTTCCCGCCACGTCACTCGGACTCCACTGGCTGCTGTTTACGCCCTTTCGTTATCCGACCTCCAGGTACGGCTCGCGCTTTCGTCGACCCTATGACCCAGGTGTCTTTTATGCGGCCTACGATAAAAGCATCGCCTGCGCTGAACTCGGCTACTGGCGCTGGCGCTTCCTGACTGAATCGCCGTCGCTCGGATCGATCGACACGTTGCCACAGACGCTGTTCAAAGCGGTAATTCAGGGGCGCGCAGTTGATCTTCGCCAGCCGCCGTTTGTGCGCCAGCGGAGCGCGTTCGAGAACAGGAGCGAGCATGGCTACTGCCAGGCGTTTGCCGGGGTCGCGCGCGAGGCCCACATCGATGCGATTGTGTATCGATCTGTGCGCGATCCGGCGGGAGGCGGTTGCGTTGCGGTACTCACGCCCAAGGCATTCGCCAGGAAAGAACCGGTTGCCGCTGAAACATGGAATCTGTCGGTAACGCTCGAGCGGGTCATCTGGCAGAAGAGCGACGTCCTGTCGCCTGAGGCGTTCGAATTCCCGGTAAGCCTCTGGCAATAGTTGCTTACGCAGCGATCTGGCGATTTTTGGGCGTGAACTGGTGGCTCGACTAGAACGTCAACGGACAACTGGACCGTCTGCACGCCAATCATGCTTTCTCCGGCGATGTCAGCGCGCAGAGACTGGCCCATGCGTTCTGTGAAGCCTGAACGTCGCCTTCGGGGCGCGCGGATCTTTTGTTGCGCGACACGTGGGGCTTTGGCGCCAGCCAGCCGTGCCGGTGCGGGACCGCGACCGCTCCAGGACGCACCGCTCTTCGGGTTACGGTATTTGGCGGCCTGTGGACCTCTCACGTAATTGCCCGCCTTGGCGGTCGTCTTCGGCACAGCAGCAGGTTGCACAGCAGGACCGTCGGTCAGAAACTTCGTCCTGTCTTTGGCGCTCGCAATCTACGCAGGCGCACGGCCATGCCCGGATCCCGGTATTCGCCGGCTTCGTTGCACTGACAGCGGCTTTGGAACCGGGCTTTCGGCCACGCTTTTTCCTGCCGGCATGTGCACGATATCGGTCTTTTCTGTCAGTTCGCGGATCTTGCCGGTCAGGGCCGACGACACAATGCTATTTTCTCGCGTGACCGGTCAGTTCTGATGCCCTTCACTCCGCATGTGCGGTTTGCCATGGAGGCTAGTCAGTTTTGACGTCTGCTTCGGGTCACTCACGTCGAAATGCTTTTTTTGACGAACCAGGGTGTTCCAATCTGCAGCACCGCGAACTGCTGTTCCAGCAACTCGGCAATGCTACGGGCCGAGCTGCCTGAACAGGCCTCAAAGTCGGTTTTGGCTGGCTGACTGTTTGCAATGACGCACCTTGCCTGCAAGCATTCGAAAACGTGCCGGTTTTCGAACACTGGCGACCGAACCCGATCTCTTTAGATCTCGCGCCCGGTTCTTTGGTTCTTTGGGCATTTACTGGCGGTGCTCCTGAAGTGTGCAGGCGCGCGCACCAGGCGGCAAGACCGCTGTCTGCCACGTTTTTCACTTGCATGTGACGCTCAAAAGAGCGTGAGAAGCTCCGGTGACTACCGCCATCCGGCGGTAGCTCATCAACCTGGAGCTAGTGATGAATGACAAAACCCGAAGTCTCGATACCTGACAATATTTCGCCTTCTTTCGCGGGCGACACTGCCCACGTCAAGAAGACACAAACCTCAAAACGCGAATCTCGCCTCCCATTCAGGATCAGGGTCGTGGAGGATGATGAAGCGCTCGAGCGGGCACTGAAGGTTCGACAAAGCGCCTACATGCGGCATGTACCGGATTTCGCGCGCACCATGAACGAGGCCGAGTCGTATGACCGGGAGCCCGGCGGACTCGTGCTGCTCGCGGAAGCCAAGTTGACAGGCAGCCCGGTAGGCACCATGCGAATCCAGACAAACCGCTATCGGAGTCTTGCCATGGAGCAATCTGTCAAGCTTCCCGAGTGGCTCGCGGGGCGCATGGTCGGTGCCACACGACTAGCCGTTGAAGCCGGTGAACCCGGTCGAATGGTCAAAACGGCGCTGTTCAAGGCGTTCTATCTGTATTGCCTGCAGGAAGGTATCCAATGGATGGTGATAGCGGCGCGTGCACCCCTGGACCGGCAGTACGCAGCTTTGCTCTTTCGTGACGTCTACGGCGCTGGCGAGTTCATCCCGCTCGGCCATGCCGCGAACATTCCACACCGCATCATGGCGTTCGAAGTAGAAACGGCAGAAAGGCGCTGGCGCGAGGCGAGGCACCCACTATATGAATTCATGATCGGAACCCATCATTCCGACATCGACCTGAGCGCAGCGTCGGCGTTGAATTGGCCCGACACAAAGGTTGAATTTCAGCGTGTAGCGAGCCTGGCCGATATACACTCGGGTTCTCGCAACACGGCGGGCACTGAGCCGTTTTTCCGCTAGAAGCTTCTGATGCGGGCTTTCCCCGCGTCGAATGATAATTGGTAACAGCAATGATGGTCGTCGGGGCATCCCTTGTTTTTTGCAAGGCGCCCCGTCGACTTCCGCGTGACTATGCAGCCTGCATAGAAAATAAAACGAATTCTGCGCACATGAACGGGCACGAGGAATGAGCTGGTTTGCGAAATATTCGCGCGATACGGGGAATGACTCAAGGTCAGGCATCGACGCGTTTACATTTTTATTCTCCTATTACCTGGTTCCGATTGCTATCGCAGCCATTTCCGTATTGGTAGCAGTCTTACCAGAGGAGATACCCTCAAGCCAGGTGGCCACCCCTCTTCCTATGCGGGTGCTAGGCGACTCGCAAGCTCGTCTCGATATCGCAACTGCAGCAGATGCGTTGCGCCATCAACCATTACGAAACCGTTTCGACACCCACCGGCAGGAATCGCCAATCTGGTTCAGCGTCGAAGTCCCGCCCGCGAGCGAGGTTGAACAGTTTAGCCATGGTCCTTCACGGCTGTCTGCGGCGGTAATGTTTCCGTCGAAGCACATCCGGGAGATCGAGTGCTTTGGCGGTTCTACCTTCAGCCTCGTCGGCAGAATTTCACGTAATGGAATCTTCTCGGGCGACCTGCTTAGGGCGGGCGCCGGCGTCGCCATACAGCCAGGGCATTACACGGATGTGATCTGTCGGGCGGTTTTTAGTGGCCCGGGACTATTGGAAGCCTACACGGCTTCCGTCGACGACCTGAAGCGAATCAACGATACATTTCACCGCCGCGCCGGTCTGCTGGAGGGAGGCCTCGCGACACTGGCCGCATTCGTTTTCGTTGCTGCGGTCATCAATCGCGACTGGGTGTATGTCCTGTTCGCGGCATGGCTATTCGGAAATCTACGGCTTGGTGCGATATCAATGGGCTGGGACGAGCAATGGCTTGGATCCCTGCTACCGTTGCCATGGGTTTCGCTGATCCGAAAGATGACGGTCCCTGTGTACTACATCCTGACGTACACGCTTTTCGTCACTCTGTTTCGGAACGATCTAGCGCGCGTGGGGTACCGTGCTCTCCTTCGCACAATCCAGGTTCTCGGTCCCGTTCTTCTGCTCGCCTCGATCATCCTGCCCGTTCCCACCTATCTGCCGATAATGTGGGGGGTGGTCAGCATCGGGGTGGTCGCAGTGATTTTTCTACTGACACGCCTTCTCAGCCTCGCGCCGTCCAGGACTGCCATATGGTACAGCCTCGCCCTCGCGACTGCTCTGCTGTCGAGCCTTTCAGAGGTTGTTTCCGCCGCGTTCAAGACTCATATTCCTGCGCTCAATAGCGTAACGGCTGCGCTTGTATCCAGCCTTATGGCGGCACTTGCAATAGCTGAACAGATCCGGGCAGAGCGCGCAGAACGATTGCGAGCGCAGGCTGAGCTGAGCCGTGCGTATGGCGCAACCCCTATCGGTCTGTTTTCGCTTTCAGCAAACGGGGAGTTAGTTCAATGGAACCCTGCGCTCGGGGCAATGCTGGAAATTGCAGATCACGTAACCAGCGCTCATTGGGATAATTATTTCGCGCCGGATATCTGGAAGCGAATTTACAACAAAGCCATGGACGCCGGCGAGGTCGAGACGGAACTGTCCAGAGTCAACAGTTCGCCCGCAAAGGGCACCCTCGCGACACTGCCGGAGGGCGCCACCTCTTCCCCAAGCGATGAGGCACAGACATTCTCGAAGCAGGGAAGCGGTAATATCCGTCACTACGTGCTCCGCGCGGCATATGACGGCACACGGCTTGAGTGCTCGCTTCAAGATGTGACGGAGCGCCAGGAAGCGATACAGACGCTTCAATTTCTGGCAGAACATGATCCATTGACCGGTGCCCTCAACCGGCGTGGCCTCGACAAGTATATCGAGCTGACAAACCACACCGAAAATCATGTGTCTCGAGCTATGGTGCTCGCCTATCTTGACCTTGATCGCTTCAAGTTGATCAACGATCTGTTCGGCCACCATATAGGTGACGCGGTGCTCAGACAGGTATGCCACCGCATAGAAACTGGGCTCGACTCGCGGGGCCGTATTTGTCGTGCGGGCGGTGACGAGTTCGTCATTCTGTTCGCGCAGACACCGCTCATCCAGGCTAGCGTCATCTCGCAAGCCATCATCGATGCAATCGGCGACACCCCGTACGAAATTGATCATCGCGCTTTTAATGTGCGGGCATCGCTCGGCTTGGTCGAGGCTCCTGCTGGCGTGAGCCCACAAGAAGTCATTTCCGCCGCCGACAGCGCCTGCCGCCAAGCAAAATTGGAGGGGAATGGCCGCATCGTCGTCTATGGGAACGACACGCCCATGTTCGAAGAGCGCGCTCGCCATATGCAGTTGCTCAAGCAGTTCAGTAGCGACCGCCCGCCTTCTGGGCTGTACCTCGAGATGCAACCCATCATGTCGATGACGACGCCATACGACGCGCTCGACTTCGAGGTCCTGCTTCGGATGCGTGGTTCCGATGGCGCCCCGATTCCTCCCGCCAAGGCCATCATGGCCGCTGAGACCAACGGCACAATATCGGCAATCGACAAATGGGTCATGGAGACAACGTTGACCTGGATCGATAAAAATCGATCAAGGCTGTCCCGCACGCGGTTCGTCTCGGTCAACGTCAGCGCAGCCTCGCTTAACGATGAACGTTTCGTGAAGGAAGTGGGTGTCCTGTTCCACCGCTTTAGACACATTGTCCCACTGCTCTGCATTGAAATTACGGAAGGCGTCGCGCTGCACGACCTTGCCAATACTCGCCGGCTTATCGGTAGTGTCCAGCGGCTAGGGGCAAAAGTCGCTCTCGACGATTTCGGCGCTGGCTACACGTCTTTTCCCTATTTGCGTGACCTGCCCGCCGACGCGCTAAAGATTGACGGAGAGTTCATCAAGAACATCAGCGGTTCCCCGGAGAATGCCGCAATCGCTGAAGCGATCATCGGACTTGCCCGCAATCTCGGCATGCAGAGCATTGCCGAGTGGGTCGAGGACGCATCGACGCTGGAGGTTCTTCAGACGATGGGCGTCGATCATGTACAAGGCTTCGCGATTGCACGTCCGCAATCGCCGGATGTCATCTTGTCAGCGACGTCAGCAGCGGATTTCATTACCGACCCCGTCATCCTTGCCATCATTGGTCCCAAGGCTGCGGCAGTTTCTGCGGACGACGACTCGCTCCAGTCGTTACATTGAAAGAATGGGGAATTTACGACGAACATTCGGCGCATCGGCAGTATGTGATCCCTTAAAGTCCGGAATACGCTGCAATCGGCATAAGGCCATGTGAGCGGAAGCCGTTTACTGGTCAATCGATGTCTGGAAACGAAGGGTACAATAGCCCCAAATATTGCACCCTTCATTTGCGTCACGCCGTCCGCCGCGGAGCGGCGAAGAACGGGTGTGGATAATCCCAGTGCACGCCCTATACTGGAAGTGAGCCGCGCGGCAGCCGGTCCCGTCAGCAGCAAGGGGCTCGATATTTTCCCCATGGGACGCGGTAGCGGGGCCACGGAAACGCCTGCGACAGCACGCAGGCGTTTTCTTTTTGCCGGTCTTATCGACGAGCACCGCGTTGACGTGTTCGCCGGCCAGATCGCCTCGGCCTGCGCGGCGCCCGGCTCCCTGCAGAGTTCGCCCATTTCGTGCGACCAAGGCGGCCAGCGCACGCGGGTTGCATTCGGCAAAGGGTGAGCTAGAATCAGGTGCATTCCTCACCAGGAGAACGCTCACCATGCAGATGGAAAGCTGGGTCGGAACGATCGAGCGCGAATGGCACCAGCTGCGCCGCGCCGACCCGACACTGGATGTCGAAATGTTTTCCCGTCACGTCATCGCGGCAAACAAGACCGGATTCCTGTCGCCCGAGTCGCTCGCCGCAATCGCAAACGCCCTTCTCAGCAGCACGTTAAGCCATGCCCCCTATCTGGGCCGCTGGTTGCTGGAGCGCATTGGCGCGAACCGCCATCCTGCCTGGCGAATGGCAATGGCCATTTCCCTCGTCACACCAACAGGAGGGGAGGCGGACTTTGAGCGAGGTAACGCGATTCTCGAAGACGTGATGAAGGATGAAACCGCAGAGGATCGTCTGCGCGGCTTGGCCGCGGCCGCGCTGGCCGACAGCGCACGGCTTGGGCGGGGCATGCAGGCGGATGTGAGCCGTGCGCGCTCGCTCTACGAGCAGGCCATCGAACTGGGACACAAAGCCTCAGCACACAATCTCGGACTTTTCTGGGAGGGCGTGTGGGGTGCAGAAGACCGGAGCGTTGTCCCGGACCGAACAAAGGCCATGCAGAGCTATCGACGCGGTGGAGATGACAAACGTTGCCAACGCCGTCTGGAAGCGCTGCGCTGAGTCCATGCCACCTGCGGGTCGTGCCGTTGGGAAACCCCGAGAAGCGCCCGACGGCTCTTTCTCATCAATGGATAAAGGCAAGGTGACGGAGAAGAGACCTCCGTCCTCCGTGATGCGAGGGCGTACTGCCCCGCCCGCAAGTCGCCCCAGTGCGACAAGCTGGCGATCAAGCAACGCATCGAGTTCTTCCCGTCCGGCAATGTGATCGGCGGCGTCCTTGACCAGCATCAATGTTGCAAATTCATGGGCACTCAGCACGGGATGCTCCTGATGCAAAGAGGAAAACACCGGTCGCGGGGTTTCCGTTGACGGGCGGTCGGTGACAGCCACAACAGTGGGCCGGCCATAAAGGGCAACAAGCTTAACGCCGAAATGTGACAGCGCGAGGGCGCGCTACGCCGTCGACGCATCAAGCGACCAGCCGCCCGGCCTATAATCGATACATCCAGAACATCCACATCGCATGGAGCCGTATTTTATGAGTCAAGCCCGAGGGCGATATGCGGGACCTCGGCGCGACGGTCAACCCCAACCTCACCATGGGAAGACGTCTCCGCGTGGCCCGCAGGGGCGACCATATGGGAAGCCTCCTCCCCCCGACCCCGCCCAGACTGCCTCTGTTTTCAAAACACGATCGTTTCAGTTTCTCGTTAATGCGGTTGGCGCAGAAAATATCGCGATCGCGCTCGAATCGAACATGACGCGCGTGGCCGAGCTGCTGAAGGGTGAGCGGTTCACGCCCGAGACGGCCTTTCACATGGAGACCACGCTCGGGTTGCCGCATGGCTTTTTTGACCACCCCAATCCTGCGCTCGCGGCCGAGACCATCGCTCGCCTGAAGTCACCGCTCGACTTCATTGAAACGGACGATGGACCCGACGCAGAGTCTGAGGCGCCAAAGCCAGCTTCTGCCCTGAACGTCGATCCGCAACCAGTTCTCAAAGATAGTGTGTCCGAGGAAGCGCAAATGCCAAGGAAAGCAACAGACGGGTCGTCAAGAGCCGTCAGCAAAAATCGAAGCAAAACGACCGGACAGCCTGAGCCTCGTACGCCGCTAAAAGCTTCGCCTTCGAAGTACAAGACGTCTCATCAAACGCCGCAGCAGCAACCGCTTGCACTCAGCGATAGCGCCGAACTGGAAAGTATTCGACGCGCTAATCTCCGCGTACTGACGGTTCGCAAGGGATCGAAAGTAAGACTTGGCGTGGTCATGGACATGACTGGATTCAACATAGCCGACCGGTTATATGGCAAGAAACGCATGGACAGTGTCGAAGCAAACCGGTTCACGGAGCGGCTTGGTTTGCCACCTGGCTGGCTGGACACGCCGCGCTCCGAAGCGGAAATTCCAGAGTCGGTGTCGCGTCTGCTGACGCCTGCTTCTCGCGCTCGCGCATCGGCTCAACAACAGGAGCCGCTTGCAACGGCAACGAACGACAGCGCGCCAGCGAAGCTCGCCGCCTTGAAGGCGGTCGCGGCGCCCGCGTGCGTGGGCGCCATGGGCGATCCGGAAAGCCTGCCACCTGTTTCGGCGGACGTTGCAGCAGAAAAAGAGACAACAGTCGTCAGCCCGCAAGATCATGCGAATGATGTCCCTGTCGGCCTTGCCGGTCGCGCACCTGACGAAAGTGATGGCGAGGGCGCGGCAGCCACGCCTGCAACCCGAGAGTCGCTCCCCGCTTCCGCAATACCGCAGCAAAGCCCGGCACTGCTCCCGTTCGCCTCCGTGACGAGCCTGGACAATCTTCACGGTATCGCACCGATAGCGGAAGCATTGATCAAGACGTTGGCAGGCAAGGCACGCACGGGTCGACTGGACGAATTGAAAGCGCTGGAACTTTTGCAGCAAGCGGTCCTGTTGTGAGTCGGTGGTAGCGTGCCAGGCCCCGTTGTGCGAAACGGTTGCCACGTCGACTCACGAATCCGCAACAGCATCAGATAATGCAGCCGCCGTTGGCCAGAACGACCGGAGCCTGAACCGGGTTGGGGCCACCGGAAAGCGTAGCGTGTGCTGTCCGTGGACCTGCTGATTGGCAGGTCTCATCCCGGCATGGTAAAAAGTCTTCCGTCGCGGGCGGCCGCTTCCGCACCGCATTCGCATCGCATTCGCAAATGCGATTTTCAACGTCTACAGGTTCAAAAATGGCAACTGGTACAGTGAAATGGTTTAACGATGCGAAGGGCTTTGGTTTCATCACGCCGGACGAAGGCGGCGAGGACCTGTTCGCCCACTTCTCCGAGATCAAGACGGAAGGCTTCAAGTCGTTGCAGGAAAACCAGAAAGTCAGCTTCGAAGTGAAGATGGGACCGAAGGGCAAACAGGCCGCCAATATCAAGCCAGTCTGACTGGCGCGCACATCGTCCTGACAAATGACCCGCCTTGTGCGGGTCAAATTTTTTGGTTTAACGTGTCAGGAGTCCGTGCATTGGGTGGTATTTCGGTGCGCCGGTTCGAGCAGGACGGACAAGTCCTGCTCATGGCCAGTCACCCCACCGACAGCGTCAATCAGGCGACGACGGGCACCGACGCGCTATCACTGGTTGGTGCAGCCGCTACCAGCTTCTGCGGCGCCCGCTTCGCAGGCGCCTTCCTCGTCGCCGATTCTTTCGCCGCAGTTTTCCTGACTGCTGCCTTCTTCGCCGGTGTCGACTTCGCTACTGCCTTGGCTTTCTTCGTGGCGACCGTTTTTTCCGTCACTTTTTTCGTCGCGGCTTTGTTTGCGGTTACCTCGTTGGGCGAAACGGCCTCCGAGCCCGAGGCGCCTTCTTCCGCGGCGACAATCAGAAACTTCGAACGGTCTTTGGCGCCAGCCAACCATGCCGGTGCCGGGCCGCGGCCACTCCATGTCGCCCCACTCTTTGGATCGCGGTATTTCGGCGCCTGGGGGCCCTTCACATAGTTGCCTGCGGTTGCTGGTTTCTTTGCAGCAATGGTGGGCTGTGCAGCGCTGCCGTCGATGAGAAACTTCGTCCGGTCACGCGCGCTCGCGATCCACGCCGGCGCGCGGCCATGCCCCGTCCAGGTGGCACCCGTCTTCGGATGACGGTACTTTGCCGATGCTGCCGCCTTGGGAACCGTCCTGGCGCCCGGCTTGCGACCACGCTTCTTGCCGCCGGTATGTGCCTCGATGTCGGCAACGGTCAAGCCGTGCTTTTCCATGAGGTCACGAATCTTCGCGATGACGCCGGACGACTGCTTCGCGGCAAGCGCTTGGGCCTGCAACCTGGCGATTTTCGCCTGCAAGTTATCGAGCGTAGCCATTCTTTCCTCTTTCTGTATGTAGTCGTGGCCGAACTATGCCAGCAAGTAAGACGCACGTCGATAGCGGCACGCTACAATTGAAGACGCACAGACGTCGAACGGATTAATCCGGGTGCTTCGCCGGCCCTGGTTAAGGCAGGACCAGGGGATGAGCGACGACGATCGCTGCGCTACGAAAGCCGCTACCGCTGGACCGCTCGCACCCGGCTTCACTCAGCCCCGGCGCCGAAACCGCGACCTCGAGATAACTGCTGCTTTAATCTTCTGGAAAGCGGCGATTGCCGCTTCCCGACTCAGCGCAATTGAGCAGATCAGATCCGCTCCAGACAACAGATTTTCCGCAGATCCTGTGGAAGAAATAGTCGGACGGTACTCACGGATGAAAACGAATGGATGAACGTAAGCGGGACAGCATGATTGCTTATCTCCGCCACCGGATGGAAGAATATGGCATTGAGCCGGACGACCTGGCTTCAGCAATAGCGGGCGATCAGATGACGCAGAAACCAGCCCGGTATCAAAATGCGACGGGGGATACCTGGACAGGCGACGGGGAAATGCCCCAGTGGCTGAAGCAGGCGACTAGCGCTGGACAAAGACTCGAGCATTTTGAGATGGCTTCGACGTCACCGATGCAGGATAGCCAGCGAAAGACGATCGACTGGCGCGACGACCCTTTCGCAGGGAGTCCACTCGCGCGGCAGCAGGCTGACTGACAAGTTCACCCTCTCGTGCTGGGCGAACGCCGGCTGCGACAAATCGATTCGATAGCGCGGTCCGTGTTGCCTTCCAAGCTGCGCAAAAAGCGGTGATAGAAAGGCTGCATCGCGGGCATCCCGACTCGCCCGGATCTGGAGCTTGGAACGGGCGCGACTCCTGGAAATCCTCACCTTTTATCGACCTGAGTACACGGAAGAATGCCTCCCCGCGCAGTAGCTCAGAAAAGAGCAATGCGGCTCGGCGTCGTTCCCGCTGAACAGCCTTCCCTCTTCTGACCATCACTGCTGCCTTCGGAGAATCGCGTCCGACGGCCCCAAAAATTCTGTTCACCTTCCCACACCCGATCCCGATTCAAGCGACTACATTTATATTGCGGGAAGACGATCTTGCGCATGGAGTGCCCCGTGCCTCCGCATTGCGGTCCGCAGTTTCGAAGCGAGAGTGACATGAAGAAAGTGATCTGCGCACTACTGCTTGCGGCCACGTCTTTATGCGCGCGTGCCGACACCCCGCCGCTCTACTCCCCTAGCGTGATCGTGTACGACGTCACGCGTGGCGAAGTCTTGCTGGAAAAGAATGCTGACGATCTCCGACCCATCGCGTCGCTGACCAAACTGATGACCGCGATGGTCGTACTCGACAAGACACAGGAGATGGGAGATACCCTGACCATTGACGAGGCTGACATCGACCGGATCAAGCACTCGGGTTCCCGGATACCCGTCGGTACGTCGCTCGAACGCGAGGCGATGCTTCGCCTCGCACTGATGTCGTCCGAAAACCGTGCGGCGTCCGCCCTGTCACGCTCGTTCCCTGGGGGCCAATCGGCGTTCATCGAGCAGATGAATCTGAAGGCGCGCGGGCTAAACATGTCCGACACGCATTTCGAAGATCCGACGGGACTTTCGCCGAACAATGTCTCGACGGCTCGCGATGTTGTCAAACTGGCAATCGAAGCGTCGCACTATCCGATGATCAGTTCATTTACCACGCTGACAGCGTACGAACAGACAATTGGCAGCCGGACGCGTTACTATCGCAACACGGATCCCGTCGTCCGCTGGACGGATTGGGACGTTCAACTCGCCAAAACCGGATACACGCGCGAGGCGGGTCGCTGCATCGTGGTCGACGTCACGATGCCGAGAGGTCCGGTGGTCATTGCGCTGCTTGGCGCACGTTCATCCGGTGCCCGCTCCGCCGATCTGGCCACGATCCGCAACTGGGTGAACGGGGATGAAACGCCCGTAGCCTTACCTCGGCTGTACTACGCCTCGACGCATTCGCATCACAGCCATTCGGTCGTCGCCAGGCAACCGCATCGCGTGAAGGTGCGATTTGTGTCGACCGGCCCGTCACATCGCCATGCGGTGCGCCGCGTGATCGCCAGTCGAGCCGGTGCATAAGCGTGCCTGATCTGGCAAGACCCGCGGTGCCGTCGACACCAGAACGATCCTCATCCCGTTCCACCGCCGATTTTCCGCGGCAACGATTTCTGTTAATCGAGCCGTAAGCGAGTCGTGGGGACATAGACCGGGTCCAGAGTCTGAAGCAATCCCAGGCATCCTGAAAGCACTCACCTGCAGTCAGTAGCCGTCCGTCGTCTACAAAGGGGACGTTCCCCCGCTTTTGGGTCCATTGAGCGGAATTGTACTGCGGGAAGTTCATTTTAGTGCCTGTTTTAAGGCTTTTTCTTGACACATAGCGCACCGGACGTCTTAGAATGCCTGTGCTTGCGGCATGAACTGCGGCGAGCACCTCCTAATTCGAAAATGAGTCATCCACGACTATGGCAAAGACTGCAACGAAGACGGCAACCAAGACCGCAACGAAGCCTGCTCCGAAAGCTGCCAAACCGGCTACCAAGCCTGCACCGGCAAAGGCTGCAAACGGGACGGCGAAAAAGCTGGTCGCCGGCGCACCTGTGAAAGAGACTTTCACAAAGGCTTCGCTCGCCAATCACGTTGCACAGGCGGCTAATGTTGAACCAAAAGCTGCGAAGGCGATTCTCGCCGCGCTGGAAGACACCATCCTCGGCTCGGTTCACAAGAAGGGTGCCGGCGAATTCACGCTGTCGGGTCTTCTGAAGATCACCGTTCAGCAAGTGCCCGCGAAGAAGAAGCGCTTCGGTAAGGATCCGTTCACGGGCGAAGAACGCTGGTTCGACGCGAAACCGGCAACGGTTCGTATCAAGGCGCGCGCTTTGAAGAAGCTCAAGGACGCGGCTGCATAAATGCAATGGTTCTGATCTGCTGCCTCACAGGCAGCAACGTGTGCGGGCGCCGATGTCGGCGCCCGCGTTCATTTCAGAGACATTTGTCGGCACGGTTTGATGTCAGTGAAGCGACCCTTCAGCCATTCGCATAGGCTGATCGCTTCTCTCTGTGGACGCGTGACTCTTACCGGACCACGGGCGCGGTTCGGCCGGCGCCCAAATGAATGGCCGCTTCATGGTAGAACTGCCATCACCTTCGCCCTGACTTTCCGACTTGAGTTCGCGACATAGCCTCGAAACGAGGCGTCCGTCTTTCGCAATCAATTGGCTGCATCTGACATCTCGTCTGACCAACCACGAGTTCATTTAAAGGAAGGTCCTCCGATGTAATAGGTGACGAAGTCGTCTGGATTGGTTGACCGGCTCGTTGCCGTCCGAATCGATATTTCGACGTAGTTTACATCCTCAAGTATCTCTGCCTGCAGAGCTTCCTGTGCCGCTTGTTTCGCTGACTGCGAGAGTGCAGGATCAATGTATCCGATAACGTGCTTTTCCCAAACGTCGTCCCCGGCCATAGGAATCGAGAACCGGAACCATCCTCCCGGACCTTGCAATTGCTTATTATCAAACAAGTTTGCATATACACCTCTGACCCGTGGCACGAATTCGATTCTCTGCCCACCATTCTTGTGTAACCGCACAACCGGATTTGTCCCGACAATCAACTGCGGATTTAAATAGGGTTTTACGGCAAAGTCAATTCTCCGCAAGTTTTGAAGACTCCAGTGAGCATTCCTCGATACAGGATAAAAGACATCGTTGCGTCCAAAACCCAGCTCCTCAAGTTCTTGGGTATTCTCTACTGTAACCGACAAGACAGACGGATCCCCGATGCCAAGGCCAGGCGCGTCCCGTTTCGACACAATCCTCAGATAGCCTACTTTGGCTCCCGGGCTGAAGCCGTTTTGCGAGTTCCAGTATCCCCATTGGCTAACATCCTCCGGCGGATTCCGGGAAGCTTCACTCCGCCATGCATGGTGAGTGAAGTCACGGTTACCAAATTTCCTTACGTCGAAGTCTATGGGCACGCCATCGAACCGATTGAAATCAAATAGGTACGGCCACCAGTCATTAAGCACACCGCCTTGGACACCAGCGTTATGGGGTATGTGAGCGAACCACCACTGGTGAAAGGATGCCGCTGCGAATTTGAACGATGGATGCAATTCCGGGGAAGTCCCAAGCTCGTTCGAGTACGAGGGTGTGTTCACTGTGAAATCGTTGAACGCACCGAAGTCATATCCATTAAGCTTTCTTGCTGCTCCACCAAATGACGGATATCCAAGCCAGTCGTCCGCGGCGGAATCAATATATCGTTGCCACGTTGGCCGGTCAAAATAGCAGTAATCTTCGCAAGTCCGCGGGGAAGTCGGCGGGAAATGACTGGAGCCAACGTTGCCATTTCCTTTCGACGCGTATGCAACCTGACTCGGGCCGTTCCACTCGTCTGCAAGGCGGAATTTTTCCCATAGGTTAAGCAGGGCACTTCGGGTCGTGTAGCTAGAGCGGTCCGCTGTATAGACTGTGTACGGCAAGTTCCGCGGCCACGATTCGGGATGTCCATCAGAGATAGACGTCATGATTCCTTCTACCATGTGAGTGTATGCATCGTTAGCGCGCTCATCTGGTGTAAATTGGTTAACAAAGAACGATCGAGAACATTTCACAGATATAGGGACCCACGTGTTCGCAGTAGTGATGCCAGGACCCTGGATTGTCCGGTTTCCGACCAGTGCGTCTTCCAAGAACTCTACAGGTGTTTTAACTACCCAAACGTGATCAATGTCACCTTTCTCTATGAGATCTATGATTGAGTAACCATTCAGTCCGAGGTCTCGTCTTGTCACCAGATCCTTGTAGTCCACAGTAGTCTCGCCCGGCCCCAACGCGGGCGTAACCGGTGACTGCACAATCCCGCCGTGATACAGTTTGATATCTGCCGATCCAAGTGACGCAAGCTTGAGGAACTGTATGCGGTGTTTTAGAAAGGCGTTTTCTTTGACAAGCGGACTGTTGGGCGGTCCAAACGCTATGGCAAGCACCGTATACTGTGTTCTTATTGCAGCAGACTTACCAGTTCGAGCAATCAGACTTTCGGAAAAGGAAACAGGAGCGCCAGAAGAATTGGCTGCGGTAACTCTGTATTGATAGATGTGCTCAGGAACGAGGTCGAAGTCCGTGAAGTACCCAACCTTCGCTGAAGTGCGCCCCACCACTTTCCCATCGCGAGAGACTTCATATTCGCTTGCAGCCTCCTGTGGCTGCCATCTAAGCGTAATGGAGATGGCATCGCTGGAAATTGCATGAAGCTCGAATGTTCGCGGCGTCTGATGTGTCTTTTGTTCCGGCTCCGAATTGCGTTGAGCGAAGGCCCCTATTGCAAACATCACCAATAACCCGCAAACAACACCAGCCCGTGCGCTAATAATTGGTGCGTTTATTGCACGTGTCTTTTGCTGCGCGCCGGAGCCGATCCAGCACTTGCGCGCGATGCTATCGCCCAACGCAATGCCGTGGAAAACAAAATTGAGTAGGGGTCGAAAGAGAGATTTCATAATTCGCCTCCGAACTTGTCCAACAGCAACACCAACTGCTTGCTGCGACCGACAAGTACTCTTTAGAAAGAATAGATCACGGTAGGTCCGTTTGCGTGAAAAATGTGTTACGGATGCCAGTTCATTATCTGCCCTCCCACGGTGTGGCGTGCAGGAGGGGCGGCACGAGCAAGTCTTACTCTTTACCGTGTGGCGTCGTTCAACGCGCGCTGGTTACCGCGCCGAGTACACATTCGACAGAAGCGTCACGATAGCTAGCGCATCGCGGACAACACGTCGATGCTCGGTCGCAGGTAGCGTCGTAGTCAGGCGCCACTCTGCGTCCTCCAACCAG
>BBSL01000389.1 GCA_001319865.1 Burkholderia sp. E7m39
TAACAGCGGACACGGCGCGCCGCTCATGCAGCAGCGCGTAGAAACTCCTTCTTCTGCTCGGCCAGCAGAGCCATGTTCAGATATGCTCGCGGAGCTGGGCGATCTGTCACGCTTCGCACACCCACGCCAATTGATGGCCTGGCTGGGGGTAACGCCCTGCGAACACTCGTCGGGCGAGAAACGCCGTCAAGGCAGCATCACGAAGAACGGCAACAGCTATGCAAGAAAGCTGCTCGTCGAAGCAGCCTGGAGCTACCAGCATCCGGCCCGTGTCAGTCCCGACATCCAGCGCCGCCACGAAGGGATCCCCAAGCCCATCGTTGATCGCGCATGGGACGCGCAGGTGCGCCTGTGCCGGCGCTATCGCAAGCTCGTCGCGCGCGGCAAGCAGAAGAACATCGCGGTAGTCGCGGTCGCCCGTGAACTCAGCGGATTCATCTGGGACATCAGTCAGCTCGCGATGTCGCTTGCCATACCACACGAGGCGCTCACGGCGTGACGCAACACCTGAGCATCCTAACCATCTGAAAAGGAGTTTCCTGAAGGCGGCGTAGCCCGGCACCCGAGTAACCCGCGACCCGGCTACGCAACGGATCACCTCCGATTTGCGACATTAGATAGCGGCAGGCTCACTGGGCGGACTTCTGTAATGCGGTAACCAACCCGCGGATATCAGATCCTATGTAGCGAGTCCCTCGACAAGCTGACGCCTAAAATCAGCATGCTGAGGTTTGCTGACAGGAGAACATCATGGGTACCGCTCAGGCATACACGGGTCGTGGTGATGGACTGGTGCTGGCAGTGTCGCTGGAACTGGCTGCGGCCAAATGGAAAGTTGCGCTTCACGACGGCCGGCGCGAAAAGCCGGCCGTGCACACCGTTGCACAGCCGCAGGCTGCGGCGCGTCTGCAGGCGGTGCTGGACCTGATCGACGCACACAAGGAGAAGTGGGCATTACCGACAGATGTACGAATTGCCGTGAGCTATGAAGCCGGGCAGGACGCGTTCTGGATCTGTCGCGCGTTACAGGCCCGACACATCGACTGCTATGTTGTCGATGCGGCCAGCATTCCAGTCGAACGCCACCTGCGGCGCGCCAAGACCGATCGGCTCGATGTCATCAAGCTCGTCATCAACCTGCGCGCGTGGCTGCGCGGTGAGCGCGATCGAATGCATGTGATTCGCGTGCCCTCGCCGGAGGATGAGGCATTGCGCCACTTGATGCGGGAGCGCGGACAATTACAGAAGGAAATCCTGCAGCACCAAGACCGGATGCGCAAGCTGCTGGCCACCCTCGGCTGCTGGGATGCTGTCGATAACCGGGCTTTCGCCGACCGGCTTGAGCGCGACGAAGTGCGCTGCCACGACGGTGCACCGTTACCGCGCGAGCTGTACGAGCGGTTACGGCGTGAGTGCGATCGGCTGGCCCTCGTCGAACAGCAACTTGCGGTATTGGAGAGCACGCGAAAGACAAACGTACCAGCAGTTGCGCGCCAGCGTTCCCATGCGCTGGCGCGCCTGAATGGCATCGGCGAAGTGGGCGCTTCGCGCCTCGCGCTCGAGCTCTTCTGGCGGGACTTCAACAACCGCCGGGAAGTCGGCTCGTGCGTCGGGCTGGTGCCGCAGCCCTACGACAGCGGCGAAAGCCAGGTCGATCAAGGGATCAGCAAACAGGGAAACCGGCGGGTGCGCGCGCTGCTGATCGAGATCGCCTGGACCTGGCTGCGCTACCAGCCTGACAGCGCATTAGCGAAATGGTGATCCACCGTCGAGATTTACTGCTACGTCGCCCTCAGGAAATTCCGATGGCATGCAACTCAAAAAACCGAAAACCGATCCCTATTGACACGCGGAATCATATCAGCCGGGAATCGGCGCCTGGCGTGCTCCGCGATCTCACGGTTGAACGCTAGGTATATGCCGCGTTGATGTGAAAGTCGGTCTGCAACGAGCCTCAGCGTCGACGTCTTCCCCGCTCCGGCGTATGCCTTGATTTTCATGCTCTCGCTGCCGGCGACGGCGTCGACGATCACCTGCTGCTCATCGGTCGGTATTATCAAGCGGGCCATTGGCGAAAATTCTGTATAGCGAGTTCCCGCGCGATCAGACAAAGTGCGACCGATCACTAATGCGGTGGTGTTTCAATTTTATCGCGCACATAACAGCGCCAGATGTGACCGCAGTGCTCCAGCGTGTTCGAGCAGTGCGCGCCGAAAGCACCCTGCTGGCGTACGTGGGACGACGCAACCAAGCGGGCTGATCTCAGCCCGCGCTGACTCCGACGCGTGCGACGCGCCCCTTGTACGGTATTTTGTCGACAATTCTATTTCACGCCTTTCGCGGCGAGCGAGGTCGGCTAGAAGGTAGTTGCAGCGCTCGCACCAATCGCTCCAGACTTCGGTTGGCCCAATGGCGACGCGGTGGCGGTGGCGGTCGCGATCTGGCTTGCCGCGTTGACGCCGCATATCGGCGGACACTAGCACGCGCGTTTGGCGCATCAACGAAGCGGAGCCACGCCTTCCGCGACGCCCGCCGGCATGCAGATGTGCTTGATCTCGGTGAAGTCGGCGAGCGCGTCGTAACCGTGCAGACGCCCGAGCCCGCTTTGCCGGTAGCCGCCCGTTTCCGCTTCCGCGAACAGCCTGTTGTGATCGTTGATCCACACCGTCCCGTTGCGCAGCGCTCGCGCGGTGCGCCACGCGCGCGCGCCGTCGTGCGTCCATACGCTGGCCGAAAGGCCGAAGACCGTATCGTTGGCCTTCTCGAGCGCTTCCTGTTCACCTTCGAAAACTTCGAGCGTGACGAACGGCCCGAAAATCTCGTCCCGACAGAAGAACGCCTTCGGATCGCCATGCTCGACGAGCGTCGGCGACAGAAACGCATGGCCGGAGCCCGCGCCGCGCAACAATACGCGGTCTGCCATGTCGCACGCACGCTCGATGGTGCGCTTGACGGCATCGCGAGTCGAAGCGTCGATGAGCGCGCCGATATCCGTCGCCGGATCGATGCCCGGCCCGACCTTCAGCTTCGTCAGCGCCCCCGCGAGGTGCTCGCGCAATTGCGCGGCACGTGACGCATGAACCAGCACGCGGCGTGCGGCCGTACATTGCTGCCCCGAGATGATCGTCGCGGCTCGCGCGAGGCGCGGCGCGATGGTCGCGATATCGGCATCCTCGAACACCACGCAGCAGGACTTGCCGCCGAGTTCGAGCGACAGCTTCTTCATGCTGTCCGCCGCCGCGGCCATGATCTTCTTGCCGGTCGCCGTCGATCCCGTGAAGCTGACCGCATCCACGCCGTGCGAATCGGCCAACCGCTGGCTCGCGGCGTGTCCTTGCTCGTTGACGAGGTTCACCGCGCCCTTGGGCAGCGCCGTGTGCTCGAAGCAGCGCAGCATCCCGGCGGTGAGCAGCGATGTCTGCGAAGCAGGCTTCACGACCGCCGTGCAGCCCGCGGCGAGCGCGGGCGCAAGCGAGCGCACCAGCAGCACCGCTGGCGCGTTCCACGGCACGATGATCGCGGCGACGCCCGCGGCTTCGCGCAGCATCGTCGAAATAGTGCCCGGCTCGGGCTCCAGCGCATGCCCGGCGATATGCCGCGCGAGGCCCGCGTAGTAGCGCACCTCGGAGATGGCGCCCGCTATCTCGCCGCGCGACTGTGCAATCGCCTTGCCGTTCTCGCGCGTGAGCAGCGTCGCCAGCGTTTCCCGTTCGTGGTCGAGTGCCGCCGCCCAGCCGAGCAGCACGTCCTGGCGCAGACGTGCATCCTGCGCCCACGTCGTGCGGTCGAACACATGGCGCGCGGCAGCGATGGCGGCATCGGCTTCATCTGCGCCGCCGTCGGCGAACTGACCGATGGCCTCGCCCGTGGCGGGATCGATGCTGTCGAGCGTGGGTGTGCCGGTCCATTCGCCGGCAATCCAGTGTGATGCATTCATGCGGAGCGTTCCTTCAAAGAATGGGAGGTTTCGTTAGACGAAATATTCGAGACTTGATGCAGCTCGTCGTCGATGATCGGGATCAGCGCTTCGGCCGCCGCGCTCAACGGCCTTCGCGGATGACTCACGCAGACGACGTGCCGCACGATGCGCGGCGCGAGGCTGCGCGAGTTCAATGGCGTGCGGCAGATCCGGGCCGTGCGCGGCGCTGGCTGCGAACACCATCTCTTCGTCGAGCAGCGCGCGGGAGTCGAGCGGCAGACGCGCGCGGCTGTTTGATGATCGCGGCATCCAGCTGCCCTCCCGCCACCCAGTCCGATGAAAGTCGCGCTGTAGCCGTCGGCGACCGTGACTTCGACATCCCGGATATTGCGCATGAAAACGCGAGAGCGAATCCGCGAGCACGCTCTCCGCAACAGACGCAATCAGCCAGATGCCGACGTGTCCCGTCACGACTTCATCCCGCTGGACGAGCTGCTGCCGCGCGTGTGCGAGCTCGCGCATGATCGGCAGAAACAGGCGATACATCAGCCGCCCCGCCGCGGTTGGCGCCATGCCGTGCGCGCCGCGCTCGAAGAGTTGCTGATGCAGCTCGTCCTCGAGCTTCGCGATCTGGATGCTGAGCGCGGGCTGCACGATATTCAGGCGCTTGGCCGCCCGCGTAACCGAGCCGTCCTCGAAGAGCGCGATGAAGTACTGAATTTGCTTGAGGTCCATCTGGCCCCTTATGCATCAGCGATACTAATAGTCCTCATCTGAATTATCACGTCGAACGTGGCGTGCGTTTCCGCACGCCGTAGTCGCCCGCGCCCGCCAGTGCGGGTTGCGGGACGAATCTATTGATACGTAACTGTCAGAACGCTATCATCCGGGCAAACGCGGATATAAGAGCGAATGATCCATCGCATCAGAAAACAGTATTAGAAGTTATAGCGCGATATCGCTACGCTTTGTCCATCGCTCGCTGCGGCATCACTTTGCCGGCACAGCAAGATGGAGCCGTTGATGAACAATCGCGATGCCGCAAAGAACGGCATTTCCCCATTTTTCGTAGGTCCCGGAAGGTTCGGACGCGGGGTCGCTGTCGCTGCGCGACTGGCTCGCGCATCTCCCGAAGACGGGACGCCTCGCGACCATCGACAAGCCCGTTGCGCTCGAACACGAACTGGGCGCTATCCGCGCAGAGCATCACGATGATCGGCGTGTACGCGGTGCTGCTCTCCGCGTTCGGCAGCGCGGGCTATGCACCGATCCTGATCTTCCTGAACGAGCGCTTTCCGACTGCCATCCGCGACCGGGACGGGTCGTTCCTGGAACATCGGCTTCGCCATCGGCGGGATGATGCCGACCTTCGTCTCGCTCGTCGCGAAGGATACGAGCGAATTGCCGTCGACGCTCGCGATCTTCGTCGGCGCTATTAGCGTGGTCTTCCTGGTGGGCGCGTTCATCGTGCCCGAGACCCTCGGCAAGCTCGAAAGCGCGGCGGCGCGCAATCCGTCCTGAAGCATGCAAGGATCGGCGGGCGCGCCGAAGAGCGCGCCCGCGAATCGTACCCATAGGAAAAGAGGAGAGGCTCATCATGAAGTATGACGACGACATTCGCGCGCGATCCTTCAAGTTTCGCGACGAATATGTGCAGGCGACGCCGTGGTGGTATCGCGGAGAAATGCATCTCGGTTTCACGCTCATTTTCACGACGGCGGTGATCGTCTATTGCGCCGCGCAGCTCCATGCGCCGACGTTTGCGGAATGGCTCGCGGTCGTGCCGCTCTTTCTGTTCGGCAACTGGGCGGAATGGGCGGCGCACCGCTATGTGCTGCATCGTCCGACCAAATATTTCAGCATGGTCTACAAGCGCCACTGCGCGGTTCATCATCGCTTTTTCACGCATGTGACGCTGGAGTACAAGGGCCACAGGCATTGGCGCGCGCTGCTGTTTCCACCGTTTGCGCCGGTCGCCTTCGTGCTCGCGGCCACGCCGCTCGCGCTGGTGATCGGCTTCGCTTTCTCGCGTAACGCGGGCTATATCGCGCTCCTGACGATGGCCGCGTACTATCTGATGTACGAAGGGCTGCACACGCTTTCGCATGTGACGGACAGCCCGTTTCTCGACCGCGTGCCGCTCATCAACACAGTCCGGCGCCTGCACGTCACGCATCACGATCCCGAACTTATGGCGACGCAGAACTTCAACCTCACGTT
>BBSL01000390.1 GCA_001319865.1 Burkholderia sp. E7m39
TGTTCGGCACGCGCAGCGATGCGTCGCGCAGCGCGCGTGAGCCGATGAGCCCGAGCGGCGGTTGAGTTTTCATTAAGGCCGCGCGCCAGTGGTCACGCGCCTGATCTCCTCGGTGATGATCGCGGCATGAAGGACTCAAAGGTAACGCCTTCGACTTGCTGTTGTCGGCCGCACGGAGAAGTTGCGAGGGCGAAAAAGACTGTGCCGCACAGGGGACTCAAGTAGCTGCTCTGATAGGAAAGACAGTGCTCGTTCCAGGCAACACGGTCACAGTTGCCAACGGCTTCGGCCTTCAGTTGCACCAGAATGTTGCAGATTTTAAACTCGGCATCTGTGACACGAGCGGTCAGGCCGTGGCAACGCTTGACTTGGGTCCTGTATCCGCTGGCGTATTGCCGGTGGACTGGCCAGCCACCGGGAAAGACAGGCAAGCAGTGGCGGATGGTGCATATACAGTCAATGTAAGCTCACCAGACAATGCCAGCAGCTTGGCCAATCGACTCTATCGACGTCCGTCGTAACAGCGAATGTGCATCGGAACGATGGCACTGTGGGTCTTGTGCTTTTCAGCGGCAGGACAGTTAGCGCAAGCGATCTCGTCGCAATCGTCTGAATCTGCCTCTCAGGTTGTCTCGCAGCGAATCTTGCCGCTCGGCAACTACGGATCCCCGTCAACGCAAACGTCGCATCGACCGATACTTCGTCGCGAAACCGGCGTTCGCAGATCGCGAGCATGCCGGATTGCTCCACCGCCGGAAAAAACGCAGGGACACCGGTAAGCCCGTAATTCGACCAGCGACGCATGGCGCGGCAGATGATGCACGACGTAGTAAGCCCGATCGAAACGCGCGTCAGATTCGCCCTGATACGTCACGTAAACCTTGGCGGCGTAATCATTCGTCATCGCTTCTTCCAGATAAGCAGCCGCCATGCGCCGCACGATAGATTGCATTGACGATGCTTTCGTAGCCAGTGCATCGGCACAGGTTGCCGCTGATGGCGCGCCGTATTTCTTCGTGACTCGGAAACGGATTGCGCTTCAACAGATCCGCGGCCGCGACGATCATGCCGCTCGTGCAAAAGCCGCACTGGAATCCGTTCTCGGCGATAAACGCCTTCTTCAGCGTCTCGATTCCCTCGATGCCCTCGATCGTTCGCACATCGTTGCCCGAAATCGACGCCGCCAGGAGGAGGCACGACTTTCTTGCCTCGCCATCGACCAGCACCGTGCACGCCCCGCAATCGCCCGTCAGACAGCCGACGCGGGTCCCTTTTGTGTCCAGCGCATCGCGGATCACTTCGACGAGCAACAGCCGCGAGTCCACGTCGGCGGAACGCGGCTCGCCATTGAGCGTCAGCCGCACCTGAATCATTCCTTTCATGTCTTGGCTCCCGCGATCAGCGTGCGCAAATGCCGCCTCACGACACCTGGCACGATGGCGCGACGGTAATGGCCGTCCGCGAGTTCATCGCTCCAGCCTTCGCCGACGAGATCGAGCGCTCTGCTCGCCGCCTGCTCGATGAAGGCATCGGGCGCGAGCAACGATCTCTCCTCGATCACGCAGCGGTGGTACGCCGGTCGGCACCCTGCCGCACCGACCGCTAGCCGCACGCTCGCCTGTGCGCCACGATGCAACGAGCACGCGACGGTCACGATGGGCCACGAACTCGCGCTCGCCTTGTACTTTTGGTACTGGCAGGCGATGAGCGTCGCGTCGCGCGGGACGAGAATACCCGCGAGGAATTCGTCCGCGCGCCGCGCGGTACGGAACGCGTCGGCGAAAAAATCGCAGGCGTCGACGCAACGCACGCCTTGCGACGAACGCAACTCAAACACCGCCTCCAACGCTGCAAGACAGCCCGGCGCATCGGACGAAGGATTCGCAAAGCTGGCGGCTCCGCCGAGCGTTGCCTGATTGAGGATCGACGCACCGCCCGTGACTTGCGCGGCCATCGCGGCGAGCAGCGGCGCATGGGTTGCGACGATCGGCGAGGCGAGCAGTTGCGCGTAGGTCGTCATCGCGCCGATACGCAGGTGCGTGCCGTCCAGTACGATCGAATCCAGGCCGAGCGCGCTCAGACTGATGACATGCGCGGGCCGCACGAGATTCGCCGACATCGACGGCACCAGCATCGTGCCGCCGCCGAGCACGGATGCGTCCTCGCCGAAGCGAGCCAGCAAGCCCGCTGCTTCGTCGAGTTCCTTTGGCTGATGAAAATCGAAACGATGCCCTATCACGCGCGTCGCTCCTGCAAGGAAGCGATCACGCGCGCGGGCGTCGCCGGCACGTGCGCAAGGCACGCGTCGTCGCCCAGCGCATCCGCCACCGCATTGCTGACGGCCGCAAGCGCGCCGCCGAGCCCCGATTCGCCCGCGCCCTTCATCCCGAGCGGATGAAACGGATTGAGCGTCACGCGATGCCCGACGCGAATCGGCGGAAGATCGTTTGCACGCGGTAGCAGGTAGCTCTTGAAGCGATCGGTGATCATGCGATTCTGCTCGTCCATCCTGATGAGTTCCCACAGCGCCACGCCGATGCCCATCACGACTGCGCCCCTGAGCTGCGCTTCCACGAGCGCCGGGTTGATCATCGCGCCGCAATCGTGCACCACGGCATAGTCGAGCAGCGTGCTGTTGCCGGTGGCCATGTCGAGTTCGAGCGCCACGGCATGCACGGAATACGAGAACGTCGGGTACGTGGCGATGCGCCCTTGCGCGTCGGGTTCCACGCGTACGTTCTTCGGCGCGAAGCTGCGCGTCACTTCGAGCGGAAGCGTCACGCCGGCCGCAACGCTGAACGGACGCAAGTGCGCGCCGAGTGCGAGTTCGGCCACGGCGATCTGCGCGCCGTTCGACTGGCGACGCGCATGACCGTCGCGCAGCACGATGTCGTCGGCCGTTCCGCCGAGCATGTTGACGGCGCACTGCGCAAGCCGGTCACGCAGTTCCCGCGCGGCGAGGTACGCAGCCGTGCCGCCGTACATGAGCGCACGGCTGCTGGCGTTGCCGGTGCCGAGCGGCGTTACGTCGGTATCGCCTTCGATGATGCTCACCTGGTCGGCGCGCAAGCCGAGTTCGCCCGCCACCATCTGCGCGATGCCGGTGTCGCTACCGCTGCCCGGGGACGTCACGCCTGTCAGCACCTGCACGTCACCCGAGGGCATCATGCGTACCGTGGATGTCTCGTAGCCGTTGGGAAAATTGCCCGGCCGCGCGCCGCCCTCCGGCGTGAGCTCGAACGCAACGCCGATCCCGATGCGACACTCCGAATCACGCGCGGCGCGCGCCCGCGCCTGCCATCGTGGGTAGTCGAACATCGTGAGCAACTGCTCGAGACCGCCCGGATAGTCACCGCTGTCCACGTTCAGGCCGGATGGCAGGAGGCGCGGCAGGGCTTCGCGCGCAACGACGTTGCGGCGGCGCAGTTCGACCGGATCCATGCCGGTCTGATGCGCGAGCAGATCGATCGCGCGTTCGAGCACGAGATTACCGATCTCCTTGCCGTAACCGCGTATCGCTTGCCACGGCGGCTGGTTGGTCATGGCCAGCGTGCACTCGACATCGCAATGCTCGATCGTATAGACGGTCGGAAACACCGCCGGTGTGACGAGCGCCATCGCCCAGCTATGACCGGCGCCGATGATCCCGACATCGACGAGGATGCGATCACGCCAGCCGATCAGCCTGCCGTTCTCATCCGCGGCAATCTCGAAGCTGTGATGCTGTGAACGCGCGCCTGCGAGCAGGGTTTCGCGCCGCTCCTCGATCCATGCCACCGGGCGTGTCGTGAGCCGGCTGAAGAGCGCGACCAGCACTTCCTCCGGATGCCCCGCCATTTTGAGCCCGAACGTGCCGCCGATACGCGGCGCGATCACGCGCACCTGCGACTCCTTCACGCGCAACGCCGCAGCGATCAGCCAGCGGCTCGTATGCGGGTTCTGGAACGTGCCGGTGAGCGCGTAACGCTCACCGCGCGCATCCCACTCGGCGACATAGCAGAGCGTTTCGATCGGCGCGCTCGTCGACGAGCCGATTGTCAGTTCGCCTCGCGCGACGTGTGCCGCGCGCGCGAACGCGGCATCGGCGTCGCCTGAGCGGATGCGGTCGTGCACGAGCAGATTCGTGTCCCAGCCGGGCTGGACGATCGGCGCACCCTCGCGCAAGGCATCGCGCGCGCTCGCGGTCGGCGCGCGCACTTCGTAGTCGATGCGAATCTGCGCGAGCGCCGCCTGAGCATCATGAACCGATGTCGCCACGAGCGCCGCCACGGGTTGACCGAAGAACGTCGCCTCTCCGAGCGCGAGGCAGCGGCTCTGTAGCGGACCGCGCGCGCCTTTGGCGGGCAGGTCCATCGCTGGCGGCATCGCATCGCTGAAGCGGGCCGCGTCCTCGCCCGTCAGGCCGGCGACGACGCCGGGCATCGCAAGCGCGTCGGACAGGTCGATCGATACGATCCTCGCGCACGCGTGCGCGCTGCGCAGTATGGCGAGATGGAGGGCACCGTGAGGAATGAGATCGGCGCTGAAGTCGACACGTCCCGAGACGAAACGCGCGCCGTCGAGCCGCGCCACGCTCTCGCCGAGCAGGCTCCCCGGCGATGCATCCTTGAAGATCTGTTCCATGTTTTCGGCGTTCGGACCCGATTGTGCGGGCCTCGACGTTCGTTGGTTGATCATGCCTTCGCCTGGCGGCCGGTATGCATGCACAGCAGCGCGCATGCGCCCAGTGCAAGCAGCGCGGTCATCAGATAAAGCCCGCTGCTCAATGTGCCGCTCAGTGTCTTGAGCCAGCCCATTGCGAACGGACTGGCAAAGCCTCCTAGCAGCCCGAGGCTGTTGACGAACGCGATTGCGGCAGCAGCCACGGATGAGCCCGCGAAATAGTCCGATGCAAGCGACCACAGCAGCGGAAGCGTGACGAACACCGTGGTCGATGCGATCGTCAGCAACACGATGGTCGCAGTCAGATCATGCGCCATAAGCGGCAGCAGCGAAAGCGCGATTGCCCCTGCGAAGGCGGCCAGCGCGCCATGCCAGCGACGCTCGAGCCGCCGGTCCGAGTCGCGGCAGATCAGCACCATGCCGACGGCCGCGATACCGTAGGGAATCGCCGATAGCCAGCCGACGCGCTCCACGCTCGTCGCGCCCGCGCTCCTGAGGACCGTCGGCAACCAGAAGCTCAGCGCATAAGTGCCGCAGATGAACGTGAAATACGCGAAGCTCATCAGGTACACCTTCGGATCGGCGATCACCTGCCGCAACTGCCCGGTATGTTTCGCTTCCGCGTCGCGCCCTTCGGCACGCAATGCATGACGCAACGCTTCGCGCTCCGGCTCGGTCAGCCATTTCGCACGCCCGATGTCATCCGACAGCGTGAACCACGTCACGATGCCGAGCAGCACCGCAGGAGCAGCTTCGACGATATAAAGCCACTGCCAGCCCGCGAGACCCGCGACGCCGCCGAGCCGCGACATCGCCCAGCCCGACGCCGGCCCGCCGATCACACCCGCGATCGGAAAGCCCGTCATGAAGAGCCCGAGAATCTGGCCGCGCCGATGACGTGGAAACCACTGGCTCAGGTAGTACACGACGCCCGGAAAGAAGCCGGCCTCGAACACACCGAGCAGAAAACGCAGCCCGTAGAACGCCGCCGGGCTCGATACCGTCGCCATCGCGCAGCCGGTGATGCCCCACAGAACCATGATGCGCGTGATGGTCTTGCGTGCGCCGATGCGCTGCAAAAGCAGATTGCTCGGCACCTCGAACAGAAAATAACCGATGAAGAAAATGCCCGCGCCCAGACCGTACACCGCATCGCTGAAACCGAGCGCGTCCTGCATCTGTAGCTTGGCGAAGCCGACGTTGATGCGGTCCAGATACGCGATCACGTAGCACACGATCAGCAGCGGCACGAGCCGCAGCGCGACTTTGAAATACAGCGCACGTTGCGTGTCCATTTGAGTCGTCGCCGGGGCGGGCGAGTGTGTATCGAGAGCGATTTTGCGCGACATGATGGCCCTCTCAATCTGGGTGGACGGAACGGCATACGAACGATGGAAAGCGTCTCATGAAGCTGTCTCCTTGAACCTGCGGACATGCTAATGGTCCGCGGCATCTGCTCTTGTGAGGGCGCACCCGCAGGGGGCGAAATGCTCGCATCGAAAAACTGATCGATCGAACAGTCAGCACAGTAACGGAGGAGCAAACTCCCGGTCAACAGAAAGCGCGACCGGAATTTCCCCTGTTGACTGATCGATCAGTCAGGACTAGTATCGGCAACTGATTGCCTTGCGTGGATGCATGCCAACGCCTTCGTCGGCGTGCGCCGGCGCGATTTCCAACGTTCAGCAGAGGACAGAGCCGTGAGCAACTTCGAGGAATACGCAGACAAATTCGAGACCATCCGCATGACGCGCACCGACGGCGTACTGGAGATGCACTTACACACACACGGCGGTCCGCTCGTGTGGAATCTGACGGCACACCGCGAGTTCGAGCAGGCGTTTCTCGACGTCGGCCGCGACCGGGAAAACGACGTCGTAATCATGACCGGCACGGGCGATGCGTTCAGCGGGCCGTCCATCGCGCTGGGCATGCACCAGAACCGCAATTCGATGACACCCACGATCTACGATCCGATCTACTGGGAGGCGAAGCATCTCCTCATCAACCTGCTCAATATCGAAGCGCCGGTGATCAGCATCATCAACGGGCCGGCCGTGCGGCACGCGGAGCTTCCGCTGCTGGGCGACATCGTGCTGGCATCGGACACCGCGACGATCCAGGACACCGCTCACTTCCAGGGCGGCATGGTGCCGGGCGACGGCATGCATCTGATCATGCCGCTGCTCATGGGCCGCGCGCGCGGCCACTACTTCCTGCTGACGGGCCAGAGCATCTCGGCCAGCGAGGCGCTGGAGATGGGCCTCGTCAATGAAGTGCTGCCGCCGGCAGCCCTGCTGCCGCGGGCCCGCGAACTCGCCAGGTCGATGCTCAAGCAACCGCGTCTCGTGAGACGCTATACGCGCACCTGCCTGAATCAGGAACTGAAAGCTCGCCTGCACGACGTCCTGGGTTACGGACTCGCGCTCGAAGGCATCGCCCGCATGAAGGAGCCGGCCGTCTGAGAGGACGGATCGGATTCGTCGATATATCAACGTCAGGATCAAAGGAGGCAACATGACTGTCAGCAGCATCACGAGACCGATTGACATGGTGGGTTCGGTCATCGACGTGATCGATTCCACGCCCGATGTGTTGGGCGAATCCATCATCTGGGATGAGAAAACGCAACTGCTCTGGTGGGTCGATGGCATCGGACAGGCGATCCATCGCCTCGACATGTCGAGCGGCGCCAAGAAAAGCTGGCCGATGCAGGAAGAAATCGGCAGCATCGGTCTGCGCGCCAAGGGCGGCCTGATCGTGGGGATGCGTTCAGGCTTCTACTTTTTCTCGCCCGAGACCGGCGAACTGACCGAAGTGGCGCGTCCCGACGCCGAGCGGCCGAAGAACCGCTTCAACGACGGCAAATGCGATCGTCACGGCCGTTACTGGTCCGGCACGGTGGAAGCCGCCGCGTACACGCCGCGCGGACGTCTGTTCCGTCTGGATCCCGATCTGAAGCCGCATCTGATCATGGAGGGCATCACCTGCATCAACGGCATCAGCTTCAGCCCCGATAACCGGCTCATGTACATGACCGATTCGTTCAGCTGTCAGATCGACGTGTTCGACTACGATTCGGTCGATGGCGCCATCTACAACCGCCGCAAGTTCGCGGAAGTACCGCTCGGGCGCGGCATCTGCGATGGCTCGACCGTCGATGCCGACGGCTGCTTCTGGAGCGCGAACATGGACGGCTGGTGCGTCACGCGCTACGACCCGCGCGGGCGAATCGACATGGTCGTCAATCTGCCGGTGCGGCGCGTGAGCAGCCTGTGCTTCGGCGGTCCGGACCTCGACACCCTCTTCATTACGACGGCGCGCCGGCGGATGAGCGAGGAGGAACTCGCGCAGCAGCCGCTCGCGGGCAACGTGCTCGCGGTGCGGCCCGGCGTTAAGGGTCTGCCGGAGCCAGAGTTTCTCGGATAAGGGTGTGCGTGGGCCGGTCATCGCGTTGCAGGTCGCGACGTGGTCCGGATTGTCCGGCCCGCGTCGCGCGAGGATCGCGATATACTGACTGATCGATCGAATAGTAACGCCATGGAGTTTGCGGAGATGAAAACACCACGCGAAAAGAGGGCGTCCGCACACGCCGCCAACGGTGCCCAGGAACCCGACCGCGCGCCGGCTACGCGCCTGTCCGCGATCCTGAATGCGGCCGAGCGGGTGTTCGGCGAGCATGGTTATGCCGGCGCGAGCATGCGAAACATCGCGGACGAAGCGGGCGTCGCGCAGGCGCTCCTGCACTACCACTACGCGACCAAGGACAAGCTCTACGAGGCCGTATTCGAGCGGCGCTCGTCGGCGATCAATGAACACCGCGGCAAGTTGCTCGACGCCCTGTTCGCGAGCGAACGCACCGCCACCGTCGAAGACGTGCTGACGATCGCCTTCACGCCGCTGTCAGAGATTTTTCATGGCGAGGATGCCGTGAATCTGGCACTTTACGTGCAGCTGGTGGCGTCGGTCAGCCTCGGCAGCGACGAGCGTTCGCGGCGAATCCGCGAGACTTACTATGACCCGATTGCGGAGCGAATCATCGACGCCCTACATACGGTCGTGCCTGGCATCGCACACGAGCAGGCGGTGTGGGCGTATCTTTTCTCCGTCGGAGCGCGGCAGCAGGCCCATGCACTCAATGGCCGGGCGATGCGACTAGGCGCACAGGACCGCGCAAAGCAGTCGACAGCGCATTATTCGGACCTCGTTCGCTTCGCGGCCGCGGGCATTCGTGCGTTGGTTCGCAACGAAACAAATGTCAAAGCGCTATCGAAGGGTCCCGGCGGCCGTGTCGCCAAAACCCCAAGCAACCGAAAGGCTTCGCCATCGCGTACCCACTGAGTTGCACAATGCGCCGTTCAAGCGATGCGCCTTGGTCACGCGGCCGCCGGACGTTGACTCAAATCGGAAGAGCCAATCGATCCGCGGATTGGTACGAACGCCTTTTCGGCGTTCGTCGAGGTTACTCGACGTACATCGAGCCACCCGGGCTGTGGCCGCCCGGTCTTGCTGTTGGCCCAAGGCGCTCGACGGTCTTGCACGAGTGCCTTGCACGGCACCAAGCGCTTCACCTGGTCGAAGGAACTCGCGCTGCCCCGTCTATTTTGTCGACAGGCAATGCTAAGCTGATCTACTTCGGGACGAAGTCTTGCAGACCTCCTCAGGCATCGGCTGGTCCACGGCGGCATCCCAGATCCCCATCGCGTCGGTCACGGCCTTCTCGATGACGGCAGGCCGGACACGATCGCGGGCGAGCACAGACAATCCCTGGAAAAAGCAGTCGAGCGCGATGGACAGCGATCCCGGATCGGTGCTGCTGCGCAGTTCTCCACTCTTGATGCCCCGTACTACGCAGGCGCGGAAGCCGGCGCGCGTGCGAGTGCGCACCTCACGGAGCAACTGGGTGACGGCTTCGCTGCCGGTGGAGCTGGCCCCGACAACGCCCAGCGCGACCATACAGCCTTTCGGGTGGCCGCTCTCAGTCTGCATCCTTGCCGACCGGAGCAGCGCCAGGAACACGCCCTCCCGTGGCGGGAGCGACGTGTCATGGAGACTACGGGTCACCTTGCCATAAATCTCCATGTATCGCTCCAGCGCCTCCTTGTACAGCGCCTCCTTGGACTCGAAGGCCGCATAGAAGCTGGGCGCGGAGATGCCCCCGCCGATCGCTGCCTTCAACTGCGACAAAGACGTCGATTCATAGCCATGTTCCCAGAACAGATGCATCGCCGAAATGATCGCCGCATCGCGGTCGAACGTGCGTGGCCGACCCCGCTGAACCATGGACATCCCCCTCAGTCGAAATATACATACTAGTCGATACACAATTCGGGAGCAAGTCCCGACTCATCACCTCTCGTGCATGGCGGCAGGCCATTCAAGAAAGCGGTTGACACCGCCTTCCGTATTCCTTTAAATGTGTACCACTCGGTATGTAAAGCCGGAGCAGCGCGGGGTCACCACACGAACTCCGCATTTTTTTTAGTTATTTATGTACCACTCGGTATGGAATAAACCAATGTCCAAAGAACTCGAAGCACGTCTTGACGCTATCGAAAGCCGCTTCGCCATCGATGCGCTGATCGGTAACTACGCCGAGGCATTCGACACCATGAACATCGAGTTGCTGGCCGCGCTCTGGCACCCCGATTCGCGACTGCACCTTGGCGCGAACGGCAACTCCGACGGACTGGAAGCCATCCTGGCGCAAGCACGCATCAACATGAAACGCATGCCCCATATGCATCATTGGATGGCGAATGCCCTGATCACGGTGGACGGTGACAACGGCCACGGCCTGGTGGCGGCGGACTGTCTTTTTTACGACGTCGATCAGGGCGCGCTCCAGGTGAGCGGCCAATACCGCGACATCTATCAGCGACGCGAAGGCCGCTGGGCATTCCTGGAGCGCACCTTCACCATGCACTACGCCACGCCGCTACAGAACTGGCACCCCATCGCGGGAACGGAACGCTTCGGCCGTCCGGCTTGACGCGGCTCACGGCCGCCGAGACTTATGCATATGACAACCTCTTCCACGCGTCGATGGTCAGCGTTCGCGGTGTTGCTGGTGGGCGCATTTCTGCCTCCGCTGGACTTCTTCATCGTGAACGTCGCCCTGCCGTCCATCCAAAGCACTCTCCACACGAGCGCTGCTGAGCTGCAACTCGTCATTTCCGGATATGCCGCGGCCTACGCGGTCTTCCTAATCACAGGAGGACGGCTAGGCGACCTCTTCGGCCGGCGCAGGATCTTCCTGATCGGCGTCACGAGCTTCGGACTGACATCGGTGATCTGCGGCCTCGCATCGTCGCCCGCCATACTGATCCTCGGGCGGGTGCTGCAGGGCCTGAGCGCCGCCGCCATGGCGCCGCAAGGACTGGCCTCCGTTCACGCCCTGTTCCCAGAGAAGGAGCGTGCGCGCGCCTTAGGCCTATACGGCGCCGCGGTGGGGCTAGCCGCCGTAGCCGCGCAGGCGCTCGGGGGCGCGTTGATCTCTGCGGACATCCTTCACCTGGAGTGGCGCGTCGTCTTTCTCATCAACTTGCCCGTCGTCGCCGCCGTCCTGATCTTCGGGCTGCCGTTGCTACCCGACGTCCGCGGTGACAGCCCGGCACCTGTAGACCGGATCGGGGTGCTGCTCTGCGCGCTCACGCTGGGACTGCTCATCGTGCCTCTGGTCGAAGGGCGGGAGCTGGATTGGCCGTGGTGGGCCTGCGCAATGCTCATCGCGTGCCCCGTCGCCGGGGTGGGCTTCTGCCGATATGAGATGGCCTACGCCCGCCGAGGTGGCGTGCCCCTGATCAGCGTGGAGTTGATCCGCAGGCCTGGCCTGATGAGCGGACTTACGGGCGTCTTCTTCTTTTACGTCGTCTCTGCTTTCTTCCTGACGTTCTCCGTCTACCTCCAGGCGGCACTTGGCATGAGCCCATTCGAGACAGGGCTGGTTTTCCTGCCGTTCGGCGTCGGCGCCTTCATCGGGCCACTGACGACTCCGCTGGCCATCCGCCTCTTCGGCGACCGCGTCCCCGCCATCGGCATGATGCTCGAGGTCGCCGGCTGCATACTCCTCGCCGCCCTCGTGGCCGGCGTGCCCGGACGGATGCCGGCTCAGTTTCCGCTGATCGGGGCGGTAGCTCTCTTGGGATTCGGTCAGGGCTGGGCACTGCCAACGCTGGTGCGCTCGGTTATCAATCGCGCACCCGCGACCGGTTCCGGGATGATCGCGGGCATCACGAATTCGGCGTTGCAAATCAGCGCAGCACTGGGTGTGGCGGTCATCGGCGGCGTCTTCTTTAGTGTCGCGGGGACTTCACCGGATTCGACGACCCTGGCCAGGGCCCTGGTCGTCGCAATGATGTGCATCGGCGGCAGTCTGACCGTTTCCGCCGTCCTGTCTATCGTCGCGTCGAAATCAAGCGTTCATGCCGCTGCAAGAAGGGCCGCGCCTCGTTGAGTCCAGCCCGCCATCACTCGCGGCAAGGGGAACATCGATGCTATTCGGCGTGATTCCCGGCATGACTGTCGGCATGATTGCCGGCATCGAGGTTGACTAGGGTTCTTGCTCATTGATTAACCTCCAGCTCCTGGCTGATGAGCTGCGTCCGTCCGTGTCCTGCAGTTTGCTCATCCTGCGAGGCGTCGACGTTCCACGCGCGGTGGCAAATCTTATTGGGTCATTTCTATGGCCTTTTCTGGCAACTCGCCACCTGTTATCGACAGCTGAGTCACGGCCTCTGTCGCGCATAGGGCGATTCCCAGTGAAAGAGCGATGCGCTGACCGTGGTAAGAAGACAGATCAAGACGCAGCACGGCGTCGATGATCTGCCGCTTGCCCAACTGGAAAGCGAGACGAATCTGTTGATCTGTTGTGTCGCGTGCCCCCAGCCACTCGCAGATCGCTTCATATGAAATTGAAAACGCTCGGTATCCCCAGCCGAACTCATAGGCCGTGAAACACACCATCGACCCGCCGGACAGCATGGGCGCCGTAATGCGGACGGTCGGATGATTCATGAAGAGCTCCTGGGCCGAAGCACTTTTCAAGATCGCATACCGAGAGGATACGACCCGTCGCAACGATCTTTTTGATGAAAATTAACGCACGACCGGCGACGCGTTTGCGATCCCACGTTTCTGGCCAATCGTACTGTGGTAATCGGCGATAGATAAGGTGGGAAACCGGCTTGTCGCCAGCGGTGTGGCCGGCGTCGTTCGTATCATCAGTTCTGGCAGCGCCGACATATCAGACGTGCTTATTGCGGCAGCAAACGATCACCGTGCCGGTCTGACGCCGGCGATGACCTGAGCAAGCGTAAGGAACAGGTTGACGCCGACGCTTACCCATGTGCTACGGGCAGCAATAGCCGAACGTTCGGCTGGCGAGTGTTCCGGATTCTCAGGACCGTCGAAGAGTGTTTCGGGTTTCATAAAGTAGGCCTTCCGGTGCGGTGAATGCTGGCCATCTCTCGCTGCGCGACAGTGGTCCCGGGCAGTTGTAGCGCCCCCACTCTGGCACCGGGGAAGAACCGGCAAATCGCCGGAACAAGCTTCAGAGGTACAGCCTTCAATCTTGCTCAACGCGCCAGTTGCGTCAATGGCGAAACCTCGTTCCACTGCAACGGCGCCGTTGATCTGAATCAACCGGATGCCCCCGCTTCGACCTTATGGTCGATCTAGTATGCATTCGTGCTCAATGAGGCACCGACACCATTCGACCCGCCTGGTCGGAACGCACCGCAAATAGAAGCTCGTAACCCATCCTGATCTGGGAGGCATCATGATCAATCGACTCCATCAGGCGCTCGTCGCATTGTTTGTCGGTCATGCCACGCTGACGCTCTCACACGCGCAGACATTGGACAAGATTGCCCGAAGCAACCAGATCGTCGTCTCCTACCGGGAGTCTGCGATACCGTTCAGCTATCTGCTAACGCCGCATAAGGCCGTTGGTTTTTCGGTGGATCTGACCGAAGCGATTGTTGACGATGTACGTAAGGCACTTCGAAGGCCGGATCTTCATACCGTTTATATGCCTGTTACCGGGCAGAACCGGATTCCGTTGCTCATCGACGGCGCAATTGATCTGGAGTGTGGGTCGACGACCAATACATCGGCGCGCGGCAAAGAAGTGACGTTTTCAACCAACTATTTCTATGCCGGCACGCGATTGATGGCGAAGCGTGAATCGCATATCGGCGACTACTCCGACCTCGCACACAAGGTTGTCGTC
>BBSL01000391.1 GCA_001319865.1 Burkholderia sp. E7m39
TTAACGCCTGCGTGGCGCGTCCGCTTGCGGAGCGCGATTCGATCTCGTGATGCACGAGAAGTGCCTTCATGCCGAGGCGGCGAAGGATGGGTTCGGTGTGAGATGTCATCGAAATCCCCTGTCTTGGCCGCAATCCCGGACTGCGGCGCGATCACACATATACCTGGATGCCTCGCCCCTGTCTTGCAGATAGCTGGCGGATCCAGGCAAGCGGGCTGCCGCACTGGGCGCCGCCTGGTTTGCCCGCTGAACTCACTCCGGAAGCGCACTGAGCCGGAAGAAATTGCGCGTATCTGCATCAGGCACACCGAACCATCTCGTGTACAAGGCCGGGAACTCCGAGGAAACGAAAAGATGGCTCAATGTGCGATCAACCAGCAGTCTCAGATCGTCGTCTCCCCGCGCCATTCCGATGGCCACGGGCAGATAGGTAAAATGACGATCGAGTACCGTCAGGTCACCCGACGCCGGACTGCTGCTGGCGACTGCGAGCAACAGCGAACGTTCGCCAAAAAACACGTTCGACTGGCGGTCTAGAACCCTGCGTACGCCTGCCTGCACATCGGTGACAGGAATGACGGACGCCGTAATCTGGAACTGCGCAAGCCTGCCGCCGAGCCAGCGTTGTGCGGGTGAACCATCGATAACCGAAATGGTCTGCCGCGAAATCAGCTGTGCCGGTACCGCGCGCCAGGTGGGATGCGATGGACTTGCTCCGGACAACACTTCCTTCAGCCCGGCCGGCGCATCGGAGCGCACAACCGCGCCGATGCCACCCGGATAGACGGGGATGGAGAACGACATGCCGGCCCTGCCCACAAGCGTATCGGCGTCTCCGCACAACAGATCGATCCGGTGTTCCTGTACGGCGCGCATGCGGGCGTCGGGTGTGACGGCTATCCAGTTGATTTTCAGCGTGCCGAGACCACTTTCAGTCTTGATCGCGTCGGCGATCGTCTGGCACAGTGCGACGGTGTACCCGGTGATGCGGCCAGTCTGGTCCTTGTAGGAAAACGGCTGCGCGTCGCTGAGGTAGCCCAGATTGATCGTGCCGGACTGTTTGACTCTCGCCAGCGTTCCCGCTGAAGCAGGCTCACCCGCATGAGCTGGCCGTGGCAGCAGGCCCGCCAGCACCAGACAAGCGATTGTCAGTGCCGCCGCCGCAGAGGCTGCGGCCGCGCGTCCAGAGGAAGTCACCGCGGTGAACCGGAAGGCCATGAAGCCGTAGATCACATAGCCGATCGCCATGACCAGCATGCCGCCGAGCACAGCGTCCTTGCCGGACGCATAGATCGCATAGACCGAGTACGCGAGCGCGATGACCGTGACGATCGCATTGACTCGGTATTTCGTCGGTGCTGTTCCTGCGTTGCGCATCATTACGAACAGCGCCGACAACGAAATGATATACGGCAGCACATTGGTGACGACGGCCAGATTGACCAGTGCGGCGAACTGTTCACTCAGGTTCGGCGAGATGGTTGACAGCGCCATCAGCGACTGGACAACGCCCATGATGACCATGCCTGCGATAGGTGCGCCCATCCTGTTCGCCTTGCCGAAAATGCCAGGGAACATCCTGCTGTCCGCGGCATCTTTAGCCGTCTGGGCCAGTGTGAACTGCCATCCAAGCAACGATCCCACGCATGCGAGTGCCGCAAGCGCCATCACGATCGAACCGACCGCCGGGTTGAACATGCGCGCAAAGGCGAGACCGAATGGGCCTGTCGACGCGGCGAGGTCTGCATTGGGCACGATGCCCTGGATGGCTGCCGTGGACAGGATATAGATCACTGCCGCCCCCAGTGTGCCGAACATGCACGCCAACGGAACGTCGCGCTTGGGATTCTCGACAGCCGATGAGTTCTGGACTGCCGATTCCATCCCGAGGAACGCCCACAGGGTCAGCGAAATGCTTGAACCCATGCCCTCAAGCAGGCTGACCCCCTTCGGATTCCAGGCAGCGGCAAATGTTCCGCCGTGGAACCAGAACCAGCCGGCGATCGAGATGAACCCGACGGGCAGGATGACGCCCCATACGGTCACCGCTCCAATCCGTCCCGTGACTTTCGGGCCGCCAAAGTTGGCGACAGTTGTGAGCCACAGCAGAGCGATCACACCAATGCAGGTTGCGACCGGTGACGATGTGAGCACAGGGAAGAACGCCGCGAGATAGCCGAGCGCCGAGCTTGCGACAGCGACGTTCGCGATGGCGATCGACAGAAAGTACAGGAAGAACACCTGGAAGTATCCGTCCTTGCCATAGCCATCCTCCGCATAGGCTGCCATCCCTCCCGCGCGCTGATTGAGCAGCCCTGCTTCGGCGAAACCATAAGCAATAGCCAGCGAACCGACCGCCGTCACGAGCCACGACAGCAGGGAGATCGCTCCCACCTTTGCCATATTCGTCGGCAACATGATGATGCCCGAGCCCATCATGTTTACCGTGACGATGAAGGTCAATTGGATGACATTCATCTTTTTAGGTTGATCAGACATGATGATTCTCCTCGAACCGATCGGTTACTGCTGCTGCCCGCACGCGACGCATATGTAGCCCGATACCCGCATTCTCGCCTTCCTGAAATATGCTCTGCACTTCCCAGTTGAAGTCCGCCAAAACGCTTAAACGACTCCTGGCTCGCCATGGAAATATTCGAGCATCGTATCGGGATAATCGTGGTCAACGATCGCCATCACCTTCAGCACTCTGTGGGACGGTGCTTTGACCGACCGGGGATCGCGCTCGCTCCTAGTGTTTGCACCTTGATTCAAACACCGTAGGGCGGCCGCCCGTTGACAAAGATCAAAATCCTTCGCGTACCTATCTGTACCCTGATTTCATACCTGAGGACGGATGCGCATGCGAAACATGGCTGCGCGGTAGCAGCTCCGCCGCATGACCACGACATAACATCCTGTTGCGCCGCAGTGATGGCGCCCAGCATGTGAAGGTGCGCGCTGCGAAGACCGGGGCCACCTTCACCGATTCAAGAGCGGCGAACTGCAACCGGCCTGAGGTAGATCGGCTAATCAGAATAAGGCCGCTTGTTCGCGTTCGAGATCGTCCCCATGCCCTGCGACGCATGCGCCAGAATGCTAGAAAGCGAAACTCCGACGGCACACGCATGGCTGGCGGAAGCGCACAGTCCCACGCGCCTGCGTCGACTCGGGCGCCCCGCGGTCGTCGTGCGCCTCTTTCGCTGTAGCCAGTGCTACACGAATTGGTTGGCAGAAATCGACCCGCTGCAACCGGACAACGTCGACTGGCTGTGCCTGCACTCCGCTTCGAATGTCCTCGCGCCCGTGTCAATGTTGAACCCTGGCCTGGAACGCGGTTCGCAGACGCCGCCTGTAGAAGCGACTCGCCGGACTGACCCAACGCTCATAAGTGTTCCGGGCGTCCCTGCGAACGGAGTGATCAGAAAGCACCGCAATCCGGGAGTTCAAAATCGCCGCTTCCGATACCCCTTTGACATGTTTCAATGGCGAAAGCGCTACTAAACGCTTCTGTGTCAACCGCTGCACCAACAACACCCTTCCATGGGTAGCTCATCATCGTTTGGGTTCAGCGGTTACGACTTACTTGCCGCCGCATATCTAGAGATCTGAGCAACGCAATAAGCCCACGAAAGTCTCGGCCGCCCTAGTCCATCGCGCGTCATACTGTAGCCGAACCATTCAGGACGCTCGACCGTCGCTCCCCGCTCCACGGTTTAAGCGAGCCGGGTGGCGTCCGGATACGTCACTTTTCCTTTGTCTTCCAACGCAACGACTGATGGGTCGGTGTCTCGCAGGAACGCTTCGACCACGTCGCTTACGGTCATGCGTCGCCCAAGATGACCGACCCGCTCCTCGAGACCCTCGGCACGGAGAACGTCGCGCGCATCCGCGTGCGCCGCGACGATCCGCAAGCGCATGCCTGCTTTTGCAAGATTCCCTTGCAGTGCCGCCAGCATCCGCGCGCCCGCAATGTCGACTGCGGGAGAACTGGACAGGTCGCAGATGACCAGCTTGACAGGATTCGCGCTCGACCGGATGTACTTCCACACTGTAGCCCGGACATGCTCGGTATTGAAGTAAAGTAGCGACGCCTCCACGCGAAACATCACCACCCCCGGCACAGGCTCGTTATCGGGGTGACGTTCGAGATCCGAATAGAGCTGTGTACCGGGAATGCGTGCCAGTATCGCTACGTGAGGATGCGCGGCGCGGCGGATGAGCAGCAGCATCGATGCGAGAACCGCGAATATCACGCCCTTCAGGATACCAAATTGCAACACCGCAACGAATGCGAGCATCGACACGAAAAATTCGTAGCGGCTCACGCGCCATACATGACGCAGTTCGCGTATGTCCACCAGTCCCTTTACCGCCACGAGCACGATCGCGGCAAGTACCACATTGGGCAGATTGGTGAGTAATCCCGTCAGGAACAGTAAGCACAAACCGATTGCGACCGAAGCGAACACGAGCGAAAGTGGTGTCTTCGCGCCCGCCTTGTCGTTGACGGACGATTGCGACAGACCACCGGCTACCGGATAACCCTGGAATAACCCTGCGGCGAGATTGGCGGCGCCCAGTCCCAGCAGTTCCTGGCGCGGATCGATTTCATAGCCGTTCTTTTGTGCAATAGCCCGAGCTGCGGAAACGCTCTCGACATATGACAGCAACAGGCATGCGAAGGCCAGCGGGATAATGCCGTCGACATCTCGCACGCGCAGCGCTGGAAGATGAAACTCTGGCAAGCCGCGAGGTAATGTGCCGACGACCTTGAACCCCATTTCGCGAAGCGGCGTCACCGTCAACAGTATGATGGACAGCAGCACGACAAACAATGCAATAGGCCGCCCGGGAAGAAATTTTTCGCCCAACAGCAGGACAGCGAGCGCACCGATGCCGAAGATCAGTACGGCCAGTTGCGTATCGGGAAGCTGGCCGACGAGAACCGTGACACGCTCGAAGAACTGCTCGCCGCCTCCCTTGACACCGAAAAGTTTGGGCAATTGCGTCAACGCAATGGTCAGCGCTGCGCCCGCTTTGAAGCCGAGCAATATCGTTTCGCTGATGAAGTTCACAAGCGAACTCAGCCGGAGAATCCATGCAACCAGGCACATCACTGCGATCACCACTGCGGTCAGGGCCGCAATCGAGGCGAATCTCGCAGGGTCCCCGCCAGCCATATCCGCGACGGTCACACCGACGAGCATGGAAATCGCCGATGTGGGACCGATCGCCAATTGCCGCGATGACCCGAATGCCGCATAGAATACGCCGCCGGCCAGATAGCAGTAGATGCCATATTGCGGGGGTAGCCCTGCCAGCGTCGCATAGGCGAGCGACACGGGTATGCCGTAGGCAGCGAGCGTAACACCGGCAACTGCATCGGAGGAAAGCCAGCTCCATTGATAGCGAAATAGCCATTGTGCTGGTGGAAATATCGCGCGCCATCCCGTAGCGGGTGTCTCAATTCCGTTAGTGACGCCGGAGACTTGTTGGTTAGCCAATTAACCCTCCTACCGGGCAGTCAAGGCAGGATTCAACCGTGCCGGCAGCCCGTTTTGAGCCGGTAAATCGAGTGACACTTCAACCGCCGCAGCGGTTTGCATGCTGGGCCGTGCCAATGAAACGGTGATGCCGCCGCGCGTGGGAATATCGACACCGCGGGAGCGCTCAAGTTCGTTCAGCCTTGCGGCGAGCCGGTATCGTCCCGGTGGAATTTGCGCGTAGAAATACGCACCTTCATATGCAAATCACGATACCCGGGCAACGACCCGGCAAGTTGATAAAGATCAACGCTTCGAGGACCCGAGGACTTACCTGCTTTGCGGGCGGTGGCCGAGCCGCGCGCGAAGCGCACACGACGATGCGTCATGAGCAGTTCGCCGGGTTGTTTGAGATTTTTGGCGCGGAGCGAGTCAAAAGCGCCCGGCGAGTCGCTACAGTCGCGTCCCCTTGCCCAGGTGGCGGAATTCGTAGACGCACTATCCTTGGGGGTAGCCCCACAGGCGTGCGGGTTCGGCGCGGGGTTCCGTGAGTCCCCACGCAGTCCGATGAAAACGGCTACGAGGTCTTTCCTGACCGCACCGGGAGTCCTTGGACTGAGCCGCATCGCCCAGGGCGCTCATTAGCTCTGCGTTCTCGTGCCTGTGCACGGCTGCGCCCGGCCGTCGTCCCCGCTCTCCACTTTCCTCCTTTGATCGGACGATGCCGGCGCCGCATACCATTGTTCGCGCGGTACAACTTTTGGTTCGTCTGGATCGGCTTCGTAGGCGGGCACCATGATCTGCACGCCGTACTCATTGAAGACATCGGGGATGTGCCAATGTACGTCCGCATAGATCCGAGCGCAGACAAGCGGCTCACGGATATAGACATTCAGCTCGTACGTGACCGCGAGATCCTCGAGCTTGACCGGCAGGACGAACGGCTGTTGCTCCCTGAGCACCCCGGAAGTTCGCCCTGCGGCCACGCACAGCATCGCCTCAACCTTGCGCAAGGGTGCCCGTAGCCGATGCACCCCGTGGTATGGAGAATCAGTCCTCGCGTGTCCGCCATCGAACTGAAGTTTGTTACGTCACCGTTCAGGATCTGTGAATTGGGAATTGCGACCTCTTCGTTCTTGATCGTCCGCGGACGGGTCACCTGAAGGCGAATGGCGATTACTTCGCCGTTCACGTCCCCGCCCTCACCCGGTCACCGACCTTGAACACTCTTCGATAAGTCATCAGGTAGCCCGCAATGAGATTGGAAATCGTCGCCGAGGCGCCGAGGGAGAACACCACACCGATAAAGATCGAAATTCCCTTGAAAGCGGCGGACTCGGAGCGCGGGATGTACGGGCACGTGACGTTAAGTGCTAAAGCCACGATCAAAACCCGCAGAAGCCTATAGGTGGGAAGCGCCCGTTCCGGCTCAAATTGGAAAGGTGACGCGCTTCTGCACCACAGCGTCGAAGAAGCCCCGGATCCGCCGCAGGACGAGTTGTGACAGATAGTAGATGACGCCCAGAACGACTATGTCCGGGATAATGGCACTGACGGACTTTCCCATATGCTCGCCTGCAGCAACAGCGAAGGCGAGCAGGCCGTTGAAGACGGCTCGGGTCCAGGGAAAAAGTGAAAGTACGAATGCAGGTAGGCATACACCGACACAATGATGGTCACGACACAGATCACTAGCATCAGGCGATGAAATGCCTTCCAGATGGGTTCGGAACGGAGAAGCTGAAAGGACTGGATGCCGACGGCGTGGACACGACCCTGCAGACGTTGGGAGAGTGCTTGTCCAACCGGTCGAGCACGAACAGAGCGGCGATCACGATCGCGAGCAGGCGGTGGCCCCGAGGCCATACAGCCCCGCCCTGCGCAGGGCGCCGCTGCTACGGGACTGCCGGTACTCGTTCGACGGCTCGCTGGATTCGAATCACCTGCAAGGCGGCGAGATGGTCGCGGCTCGTGAGCTCAAGCCGGGACATCCGCTTCGCTCACAATCATGAGCGTATCTTCGCCTACCATGATTATCGTAACGTTCTCCACAACTTCGGTACTCGACCCGTCGCTGGGGAATGAGCGGTTTGCTGCCACCTTTTCGATTCGTCCCCTGATTGCCTCGGCACGCTGTTCGGCGGGAAACGACGAAACACCCCGAACCTTGAACAGCAGCTGACCGTCGATCTCGACAGGGGCCGTTTCCAGCACCGCTTCAAGGAAGGGGGATGCTTACGGGCGCGCCTCATCACTTGCGGCCTGAAGCGGAGCCGCCAACATCATGAAGAACACCGCAAGGATGGAAAACCGGAGAATCATTGCTCCCTATATTTCGATAAAAGCCCGTACTCGTGGCCCCGCAACGGCATCCGCTCGGCTTAATTTCACCGGACGCAATCGCCTTGGCATGTCTGAGGCTCTTCCACGGCATTCAACGCTTTCGCAACGTCCAGTCCGTCTTTCCCGTAGCGCAAAACTCGGGGTGAAGATCCATCGACTGACCTTTTGCTGTCAGGATCACGGAAACACGGCGGCACGTCTTTTCCCCTTCGCGGCTGGTACTTTCGGGCGTCATGGCTACATCGATATGTACGCTGTTTCCAGTCCCCTCATTTGTCCATCGGCTTGTTTCGCCGTCCTTCCTGTTGTTGAGCACTTCGACCAGTGCACTCTTGAGCGACATCATGTCGGGCTTCTTTATGTACGACATCGGCGTATCGTTGAGGAAGTTGAGATTACTTGCGACCGCGATGCCGACATTTACCAGTAACAGCGCCGGTAACGCGATGCGCGTCCAACGCGCCGACTTTTCGAACTCCCGCTTGCCTATCAACATGTCCCCCGCTTGTCGGTGCCGTCCGGCGGTTCTGCGACGTATGCATGCGCGGATCGCAATCATCGCAGGACCCTTCGATTATTCGTCCGCTTTCGCCGTAATCCTGCCTTCACGGATGGCGCGGACAAACTCACGGTGGTCTCGACGGTTCTGCGAACTGTATTCGGTTGCGAACTCGGTAATCGCATCGTCGAACGTTTGTCCCGAACCCATGTAGCCAGCCAACTTCGCGGCGTCCCCCGAGCGGGCGTGCGCGCGAGCCAGAGCGTGAGCACACATGCGGGCATACTGTCGCAGCAGACCCGTGTCCCAGTCCTCTATGACAACCGACATCTTCATGTCACGAAGCTGACGAAGATAAAAATCCCGTCCGTTCTTTCCGCGCGTCCACCCCAAAAAGACGTCACTCGCGGTCTGCATGAGCCGTTGACCCGCAATCACCCGCTGTCCATGATTGGGGTGCAGGCTTTTTCCAGCAAAGGGTTCGAGGACAGATGCGCGTGCTTCCTTCACCTGTAGGAACAACGGGTCGTCATCACCCGCCATGAAAAGGCCGATGGCGCACATCGTGCCGACGCTGCCTACACCCACGACCTTGATTGCCAGATCTACAAGGTGGAATCTGTCGAACAGAACACGGACATGCTCGGCCAGGCTCTCGCGGTATGACGCTATGGCTTCCATGTATCCCGATTCGAGGCCGGGGGCGACATCCTCTCCAGGATGGAAGATAAGCGGCGGCTCGTCCTTGATACGCGGTAGCGCGCCTTCCTGTGAGACAAGCTTGGGATAAAGATGCTCCGGCACCTGCTTGCGCCGTTCGACCGCGATACGCTCCGCGATCCGCTTGCGTATGAGCTCGACGATAGCAGGATCGGCTGACCGGTCCTGATACTTCTGCAGATCGATCTTGTCGTACCACACATCAAGTGCGCGCATTGACGCATAATCATGCATGCGTTCCCGGTATTCCCTGACCAGATCCGTCGCCACACGTGCCGCATCGCTAGAGGGAATTTCCAGATGTTGCGCGGCGATCACCACGCTCGCCGCCAGACGCTTGAGATCCCACTCGAACGGTGCGGGCAGTGTTTCGTCCAGATCGTTGATATCGAAGATCACGTTGCGCTCCGGCGTTGCAAAGCCGCCGAAGTTCATCAGGTGTGCATCGCCGCACGCCTGTACGCGGATTCCGCTCGAGGGCGTCGTTGCAAGGTCCGCCGCCATCAGCGCGGCTGCACCGCGAAAGAACGCAAACGGGGATGAGGACATGCGCCCGAAGCGAATTGGAATCAACAGCGGGAGGCGGCCTTCGTTCGATTTGCCCAACAGCTCGACGGGGTCATGCCGCTCCTTCGGCGCCGTCCATCCCGCCTGAGTTGAACGCGGTACCCTGTCGCGAATCGCGCGCCCTTCGGCCGCCCTCTCGTCGGCCGTCCGGTAGGGCAATCCCGAAACCGGTCCCACGGGCTGTTGCCGCTTGCGCGTAACGACCTTGTCCATGTCAATATCCTCCCTTCCCAGCCGAAGACGACGAGCGGTCTGGCATCTAAGATAGTCACGTCGCGCGAGCCGGAATTGATGCAGGTCAACCGACGTTCCGGCTTGGAATCGGGCAGCGGTTGACGCTATACCCGTGGTCCCTCTTCCTGCCCGACGAGCGCTAGCGTCTCTCGCGCTCGCCTTCGATCGCCGAACGACCCTCACACATCGGCACCGCCCCGATGCGCCCTGTTATCTTAGGCCGCCAAAGTTCGCGACGGTAGTCAGCCACAGCCGTCCGATCACACCAAGGCAGCTCGCGACGGGCGAAGATGTCGTTACCGGAAAGCGTCAGTTGCACGACGTTCATTTCTTTGGATTGATCAGCCATGTAATTCTCCTCCCGGTCTCGATTGCTTTCCGCAGTTCGCGAACGACTTAGATGTAAAAGCGAATCCGACCGTCCTCTCGCTCCTGGGATACGCCCTGCACCTCATTCCCTTGAGTGATACAACCAGGCATAGTGCGAGATCGACATCCATGTATCGCTTTGCATCGCAGACTCAGATCGATGGGCGACAAGCCAACCGGCGCAGACCCGAGCCGACGCCGTGACAGCCGCGGGCGTCCATTCTGGAAGACGAACATAACGATGTGCATTGATCGCATCGCTCATTTGCGCAAGCGACCGTTTCAGTTTGGGATGGGCTTAGTATTTGTCTGCACGCCGCCGCCCGGTTCACCTTTCCTCGGTTTTGCGTACTGTGTGCGACGCGCCTCCCAGTCCCTGCGTGTCCGCAATCCGCGCCAGTCTGATGTCTTCGTCAAAGATGTGCTCACGCACGATCACGGCGTCCAGAAGTTCCAGTTCGCGGCGCAACGCGGCGTGACGCACGACGGGCAGCGTCTTTATGAGGTTTTCGATCATTGCGCGAAGACGTCTCTCGATCTGGAGACTACCTGCGCCACATTGCCGTATTTCCCTGAAGCTGATATGGACGTAGTCGTTCCAGTCCGGCGTCCGAAAGAGCACACGCGGGCTTCCGATATCGTCGCTGACGGCCTGATTGACAAGAGAGCGCTTGCCGACGAGGCGCAGCAACCTGTGCAACTGATCGATCGCCAGCACAGCTGTCGTCGGATCATTGATCGCTGGCGAAAGAGCCTTCAGTGCAATGTCGACCTCGATCCGGAATGCGAACATGGGGTCCTGCTCCATTGTCCTTTCCGTCCCGAGGGCGACAAGGTTTTGCAACCGGCGACCGTTTTCATCACTGAACGCCGTGCTCACACCGGAAATGTAGAAAAGCGGTTCGTCGGTAGCGATGAAATCGCCGACCTGCGCGGCAAACTCGATGACGCACCCCAAACGTCGTGCTTCGCGGGCCAAGCCTCTCAGATTCACAGCTAGCACGACGCCCGATCGGCCGCGGTGATAGACAACGTGCGATTTAGTCACCTGGCGAGCTGTCGCGTCTTCGTTCTCCGTGCTTGAGGCAGACAGTTCTTGCGAACGCGAGACGCACTTGCACACACCCGACGAACATGCATGCAATGATTCCTGGTCGAACGGATAGGGGTAGATGTGTCGAATGACGGCAAATCCCTGCTCCGCGACACGCCCGATCAGACTGACGGGCCGCATCAGCCGCGCGGAATAATCTATGAGCAAAATGAAGGCGACGAGGGAAGCAAGTCCGATCACCGTCGCCAGGAACACCTGCAATTGAGGCACGAGAACTGATTGACCTAGCTCGGCCATAGTCCTGTGTGTCCATAAAAGCGAAAAAACAAACAGCCCGACGATCCATCGGATCACGTTGTCGCGCAAGAGCGTGGTCGCAATGATGCGTGGTGTGTACTGTCCGCCTGCTACCTGGATCGCAACCAGCAAGGAGCCGAAGCTGAACACCAGACACGACAGGTTGAGCGTAAAGATTCGATCGAGAATCGAATGTGCTTCCTCAGCGTTAACAGCAAGAAACCCGTGTTGCAGGTCATATGCACGATTTGCCACAAGCCACGTGCCAATGTACTCCGCGATACGCTTGAGGACGATGCCGGCCATCACGGCAAGAATAGGCACAATCCACAGCGACGAGCTCACGTAGCTGAGGACACTATATCTTCGGTTCCATGCCACGGCATTCTCCCTTGCAACACCTCGAAATGCACGGAGGCCGTGCGTACATGTGCATCAGCGATGCCGCAGCTGAAGGAAATTTCCACGTACCTGCCTAACGTTTCGCATTGCTGTCACCCGTGCCACTGGCGGCGCCCGTACGACCAAGTTCATACCCATTCCGATTCCCACGGTCGTGCCTCCGTCGTAGTCCACCGTCGGCTGATGACTGCCCATGCCAGACGGCAATTGCACCCCGTGCTCCTGTGCACAGGTTCCTTATGGCGATTGCCCGCCCCTGCTGGTGGGTTGTGGCTTCGCGAATCTGGATGCAGAAATCGGCCCGCTCCGCGGGCGTCGTCAGCTGAAGTGGTGACCTGGTACCAACTGACCGTGCAAGCGCGTCAATGTGGATCGTCGCCGGCAGACACATGATTTGAAAAACCAGTGTACTGAGTACGTCGGAATATCGTGTTCGCATCGCGTGTCTCCGCGTTTCTACCCCATGATGAATAGATTCTATGCAACTCCATCAATGCACACCGTTGACTTGGGTCAAACTTGGGATACGTGAACGGCCGGGCTTATTCGACATGACACACGCGCTTTTTGGAGCGACCAGATTGCGGCATGATTCAGCGCCAACGCAAATCATGGCGACCGCCATCTTGTGCGCTTGATCAACCTATTGTCATGGCGGGCGGTTTGGCCGGGAAAGGAAGCGGCGCCTGTGCGGGTCTCGCATCGTCAGACATTACGCTTGATGCCGCATGCGCATCGATGATCGCTGGCATCAGGATGAAATCGCGCTCCCCATTTCGGGCATTTTTTCCATCGCGTGCAAGGTCACCCTCGTCACCCACCACACGTCTGACGGCGTTGCCGACGCAGTGTACGTCGAGTACAACTGATACCGGTCGAGGTTGACGGGGTCGGCGTCCAGCTCAATGACGACTTCACGTGACAGTTCATCGCTAGCCGCGGCATATTGCTCGCGTGTCGGCAACCGCACCGGTGCGTCCGACACACCGCTCACCAACACCTTATAAAGAAGCCGGAGATACAGTTCGGCATCCGCATCGGACATCTGAACAATCGTGACGTGATTCATCGCGGCGCTGCAATCGTTCAGGCCAAAGCAGTTGACAGGAACGAGTTCGTCAAACAGCCGGGTGAGCAGTTTCAGATAGTCCATCCTATCTGGCGCTGTATGGCGCGCGAGGCCGCCCGACATGAGCGCTTCCCGTTTCCCCTCGCGTTCATTAAGATCGGCTTGAGCGCACGGGCGCCGCCTAGGATACGCCGGTCGATGATTGTGTCGTGTATAAGCTTTTCATACCACTTCGCCGGCCCTACCAGAAGGACTATGTGAGCGTGAAGCCGGTCTGAAAGGCTCGCACACGATGTAGAGGATCAACTTTTAACACAGGGTGAACGTCGAAAGGTTGCGCAGCAATCGAGTGTGATGACAAGCCAGGTAGGACCGGGACTCGATAGACCTGAGGGGGTAATACGAGCTTTGAGCGCCTGTTAGCGAACTGAAGGGTATGGTGCTTAATACGGCGCAAGGCCCGCAGTGCACCACTACGTTCTTCTGGGATCGCTATGAAGGTTCCAGAGCATTCTGCGAGGAAAGTTTATGCCGCTACCGGCAAGATGCCGACGATGGGAACGAAGGCACAATGACCGACAGGCTGTCGCCGACGCCCAAACCCGTCGCACGGAAACCTGTGGGGAAGCGCTCGAAGCTGTATCTTCTGCATCACGGCGTTGCTATTCGCAAGACGGGATGCCTGTACCACAGCTAGTTCACGCGCTGTCGCCGAACACACTACCGGCCTAGACTCACCGACCCAAGCCAGTTCATATAGATCGCATAGAGATCGAACTGCAAGCGGCATCAAAATGCGGGCGTTGCCGATCAACGACTTCCTTGCCCGCGATGGCGGTATCAAAGCGAATGGCCAGATGCTACAAAGAAAAAATGGAAAGTGGCGCGACGACCGTATTGCTGCGGCCCGCTTGACGGCGTTCTGTGCGCGTCACATCCGGCGCCCGCGCAACCGACAATCTGAACTCTCGGAGCCTGCGACTGAGGTCTATACGACGCGAGACCGGACGCCAACAATCGCTCCATCCATTGCCTCCATGACACACATTGCCCATTTGCAGCGAACTTCAGAAAAGTAGTTTTCCCGAGTATCTGGATTTTCAGGGGGCGTCTCTTCAAATGGGTTGATCGACCTGTCCGGCGTTCGTCGCCAACCTTCGCGGCGCGTCAGAAATTATCGCCGCGACCTCGTGCACGCGGCAACTGCAATTGGCGCACAGCCTGTGTGCGCCAATGCACATTGCTCCGATGTGATCGCGTTGGAGACGTAATCTTTGTGATTGCAAGCAGCCCGGAGCCGCGTATACCGCACATCCGCCGCGGATGCGCGCTCGTCTCCCTCGAAGTACCCCGCCAATCGTCAAACTTCCTTGACAGAATGTTCACATTCTTTGGAATTGTCTAATGACGTCGAAGTGACCAGAATGTGTATCAGCACCTTTACAGAATTTCAGGAGTGGTAGATGGCTCTCGATTGGGAAACATTCGAACTGCTTCAGGCGAGCGTGGAGCGGTTCATCCAGGAGCGGCTCGTACCCGCAGAAGACATCGTTGAAGAACAGGACGACGTCCCAGCAGATATCGTGGACGATATGCGCACGCTCGGCCTGTTCGGCATTTCAATCCCGGAGGAATTCGGCGGAATCGGCCTGTCGATGAGCCAGGAAGTTCAGGTCGCATACGCGCTCGGGCAAACGGCGCTCGCCTTCCGGTCGGTCGTGGGCACGAACATCGGCATCGGATCGCAGGGCATTCTGATGGACGGCACGCCTGAGCAGAAGGCGGAGTTTCTCCCGCGCATTGCGAGCGGGGAATTGATCGTGTCATTCGCGCTGACCGAACCGGACGCTGGATCCGACGCAGCGTCGCTGCGCACGCGAGCTGTTCGCGATGGCGACGAGTACGTGCTTCATGGAACGAAACGGTTCATCACGAATGCGCCGCGCGCCGGTGCCTTCACGCTGATGGCCAGAACCGGCGATGCAGGCGCGGGCGGCATCAGCGCCTTCATCGTGCCTGCCGACCTCCAGGGGTTGAGCCTCGGCAAGCCCGACAGGAAGATGGGGCAGCGAGGCACCAAGACGTGCGACGTGAATCTCGACGGCGTCAGAGTACCGGCGGCCAACATCATCGGCGGTGTGCCCGGCATGGGTTTCAAAACGGCGATGAAGATCATCGATCGCGGCCGCCTCCACATTTCGGCGCTGGCCTGCGGTATGGCAAACCGGATTCTGCGCGAGAGCATTGGCTACGCTGCGCAGCGAAAGCAATTCGGCAAACGCATCGGAGACTTCCAGCTTGTTCAGGCAATGCTCGCCGAAAGTCAGGCGGAACTGCTCGCCGGATGGTCGCTCGTGCAAGCGACTGCGAGGAGGTACGACGCCAAGCCCGTTGGTCTAAGCAACCCCGAGGTCAGCATGCAGGCGTCGTGCACGAAGATGTTCACGACCGAAATGGTTGGCCGTGTCGCCGATCGCGGCGTACAGATCCACGGCGGCGCCGGATACATCAACGAGTACAAGGTTGAGCGCTTCTACCGGGATGTTCGCTTGCTGCGGCTGTACGAAGGCACCACGCAAATTCAGCAGTTGGTCATCGGCAAGCATTTGATGCGCGCCGACTGATTCCGCCAGCCCTGCTACCCGCGAATACCAATACCGCACCGCCTATGTACACCGTCAACCAAGGCATCGCCGTCGTTTTACTCGACCATCCACCGGTCAACAGCCTGAGTCACTCGCTGCGCGCCAGCATTGTCCAGCAGCTACGCCTCGCGCAAGCCGATCCCGCGGTAATTGGCGTCGTGCTCGCCGGCACGGCCAAGGCGTTTTCCGCTGGCGCCGACGTGACCGAGTTCGGCACGCCGCGTCAAATGTTGTGCCCCGTGCTCAAGGACGTGCTCGATTGCATCGAGTTTTCGTGGAAGCCCGTGGTCGCAGCCATTGATGGCGTCGCGCTTGGCGGCGGACTGGAACTTGCCTTGGCCTGTCACGCACGCGTCGCGCGTGCTTCGGCTCGTGTCGGCCTGCCGGAAATCAATCTCGGATTGATTCCCGGCAGCGGCGGCACCCAACGGCTGCCACGGCTTATCGGCATCGAACGTGCCACCGAACTGGTACTCGGCGGACAGCCAGTTCTTGCAGAGTCGTTAGCGGACACAGGTCTGTTCGACGTGGTTGTCGAAACCGACACACTGAGCGCCGCACGTGCGCGTGCCATTGCACTCGCCCATGATGACAGGTCGCTGCCTCAAGCGCGACGGTCGGCGTTGGATTCGACGGCGGTCAATAAGGTGATTGAGGCAAGGCGTGCGTCCCTGACAGCCCGTCAAAAGCTGCAGCCTGCCTACGCGGCCGCACTGACCGCCTTGAGCGCGGCCGGACAGTCCTTCGGCGATGGCATCAGGGTCGAGCGCGAACAGTTCCTTCATCTGCTGGATTCACCCGAAGCCAAGGCCTTGCGCTATCAGTTCAAGGCGGAACGCGAGGCGACACGGGTTCCGAATGATGCATTGGCGCCCGCAGCGCCGTTCGCACGGGTCGCCGTGATCGGTGCGGGAACGATGGGCGTCGGGATTGCGATCGCGCTGTTGGAGGCCGGGATCCTCGTCACACTGCTCGATCAGGACGAAGCCTCAGTCGAACGGGGCGAAGCGCGTGTCGCGAAGCATTACGAAGAACGGGTCGACGCCAACAAGATGTCCGCGCAGGTGGCGGAAACGAGAACCTCCGCGCTGACCGCAACAACCGACTGGGAAATGCTTTCGGTAGCCGATTTCGTGATCGAAGCGGTGTTCGAGGAACTCGAAGTCAAACGCGACGTCTTCAGGAAGATTGACCGCTTTGCGCGCCCAGGCGCCATTCTCGCAACGAATACTTCCTATCTGGACGTCGATGCGATCGCCGACGCCACGCAACGCCCAGAGAGTGTCCTTGGGCTGCACTTCTTCAGTCCCGCCAACGTGATGAAGCTGCTCGAGGTTGTGCGCGCGACCAGGACTTCGCCGGAAGCCATCGGCGCAGGCATGGCGCTCGGGGCGCGTCTGAGGAAAGTCCCCGTGCTGACAGGGAACGCGTTCGGCTTCATCGGCAACCGGATCTATAACGCGTACCGTCGGGAATGCGAGTTTATGCTCGAGGACGGCGCGTGGCCGGAAGACGTTGACAACGCGTTGACCGCGTTGGGTTTCGCTATGGGACCATTCGCGGTCGCCGATCTATCCGGGCTCGACATAGCGTGGCGCATGCGCAAGGCGCGAGCGCCAAACCGTGACCCTCGCGTGAGGTACGTGCCCATTCTCGACAACCTATGCGAGCAAGGCCGCCTCGGGCGCAAAACCGGTGCAGGTTACTACACCTACACCGACGGCAAGGCCTCGCGGACGACAGACCCTGCTGTCCGCGCTGTCATCGAACAGGCGAGCCTCGCGCGTGGCATCGCCCGTCGAGCGCTGACGCCACAGATCATTCAGCGGCGTGCATTGTTAGCAATGGCCAATGAAGCCGGGCTGCTGATTGCCGAAGGCGTCGCCAGCCGTCCCAGCGATGTCGACGTGGTACTGGTGCAGGGATATGGCTTTCCGCGTTGGCTTGGCGGCCCCGTCTGGTGGGCGAGGCATCAACCCGAAACAAAACTGATGCGCGACATGCGCGAACTGGGTGAAGCGACCGGATTCGGCTTTGTTCAAACGGACCTGTCCGCCCTGCTCAGCGACTGACCACACAAGGAAAAGCACCATGACACGCCAGGCATATATCTGTGACGCCATTCGCACCCCGTTCGGACGCTACGGTGGTTCGCTCTCCTCCATCCGCGCAGACGATCTCGGCGCAGTCCCACTTCGCGCGCTGATGGAGCGCAACCCGTCTGTCGACTGGGCCGCGCTTTCGGACGTCATTTTCGGGTGTGCAAACCAGGCAGGGGAAGACAATCGCAACGTCGCTCGCATGTCGTCATTGCTTGCCGGCCTGCCTGAGTCGGTGCCAGGCGCAACCGTTAATCGCTTGTGCGGGTCGGGCCTCGACGCTGTAGGTACAGCCGCCCGTGCCATCAAATCGGGCGAAGCGTCGCTGATGATCGCGGGCGGTGTCGAAAGCATGAGCCGAGCACCGTTTGTCATGCCCAAGGCCGAAAGCGCTTTTGCGCGCGCCAACGCGGTCTATGACACCACGATCGGCTGGCGGTTTATCAACCCTATGATGAAAGCGCAGTACGGCGTGGATGCGATGCCGGAGACGGCGGAGAACGTCGCGACGGATTTCAACATCGACCGCGTCTCGCAGGATCGCATGGCCCTGGCCAGCCAGCGCAACGCGTTGGCCGCGCAGTTCGCCGGACATCTTGCACGAGAAATTACCCCCGTCCATGTGCGGCAAAAGAAGGGGAATCCAATCGTCGTCGATCGAGATGAACATCCGCGTGAAACCACTGCCGACACACTTGCGAAACTCAAGGGCGTTGTACGGCCGGAAGGCACCGTGACCGCCGGGAATGCCAGCGGCGTGAACGACGGTGCGTGCGCCCTTCTGCTCGCCGATGAGGAGAGCGCCGGCAAGTTCGGATTGACGCCGCGTGCTCGTGTCATCGGCATGGCTGTTGCCGGCGTAGCCCCTCGCATCATGGGGATCGGTCCTGCGCCGGCAACGCAAAAGGTGCTGGCACAAACCGGGCTGAGACTGGATCAAATGGACGTCATCGAGCTTAACGAGGCTTTTGCGGCACAAGGTATCGCGGTATTGCGCCTGCTCGGTCTTGCTGACGATGACGCTCGCGTCAATGCTTGGGGTGGCGCTATTGCACTGGGCCACCCCCTGGGGGCTAGTGGCGCTCGACTAGTGACCACGGCCGTCAATCGACTGCATACCAGCGGCGGTCGATACGCGCTCGCCACCATGTGCATCGGCGTCGGCCAAGGCATTGCCGTCGTCATTGAGCGTGTTTGAGGCAGCGATGATGAGTCAGCACGATACAGATATGCCGGCGCGCGAGGTCATGGAGTGTGACGTCGTGATCGTGGGCGGCGGACCTGCGGGCCTTTCTGCCGCGATCAAGCTTCAGCAACTCGCAACGAAGGCAGAGCGCGATCTGACCGTTGTCGTGCTGGAAAAAGGCGCGGCCCCCGGATTGCACACGCTTTCCGGCGCCATCATGGACCCGAAGGCACTCACGGAATTGTTTCCAGACTGGCGTGAGCGAGGCGCGCCATTGCATCAGCAGGTGACATCCGATGCCATGATGTTCCTGAGTGAAAAGCGCGCGTTCCAGGTGCCGAACGTACTGCTCCCGCCGAACCTTCACAATCACGGCAACTATATCGTGCAGCTCGGCAACGTTGTCGCCTGGCTGGCCGATCAGGCCGAGTTGCTTGGTGTGCAGATTTTTCCGGGGTTTGCCGCCACGGAGATCCTGTCTAAAAACGACGGTAGCGTCTATGGCGTTGCGATGGGTGACATGGGTGTTGACCGACAAGGTGCGCAAACCTCGGCGTTCACGCCGGGCGTCGAAATCCACGCGAAATATACTCTTCTCGCAGAAGGCGCCCGTGGCGGCCTCGGCTTGCAACTTATCGAGCGATTTCAGCTTGACGAAGGGCGTGATCCGCAAAGTTACGCGCTCGGGATCAAAGAGTTGTGGGAGATCGATCCTGCTCACCACCAGCCCGGCCTTTCGATCCATACCGCCGGTTGGCCGCTCGACAATGCGACCTATGGCGGTGGCTTTCTCTACCATCTGGGCGAGAACAAGGTATCTCTCGGCTTCATCACCGGGCTGGGCTACGCGAACCCGTACCTCAGTCCTTTCGAGGAATTTCAACGCTGGAAGACACACCCGAAGATTCGCCAATGTCTGGATGGTGGTCGACGAATCGGCTACGGCGCACGCGCCATTGCCGCCGGCGGCCTGCTCTCGCTGCCGAAAGTCTCGTTTCCAGGCGGTGCGCTTATTGGCTGCGATGCCGGCTTCCTGAACGTCAGTCGAATCAAAGGCAGTCATGCTGCGATCAAGACAGGCATGCTCGCGGCACACGCCGCATTCGACGCCATTGTCGCTGGTCGCCAACACGACGACCTCGAGGCGTTTCACACTGAATTCACGCAAAGTTGGCTATTCGACGAACTTCATAAGGATCGCAACTTCAAGACGTGGTTCAAGCACGGTCTTCTCGTCGGCACCGTCATGAACGGGTTCGAGCAATTAGTGCTGCGTGGGAGGATGCCTTGGACGCGACATCGGCGCATTCCTGATCACGCGACACTGCAACCTGCGATGGAGTACAGCCCGATTGAATATCCGAAACCAGACGGACGGATTACGTTCGACAGACTGTCGAGCGTCTTCGTGAGTGGGACGAATCACGCCGAGAATCAGCCGGTTCATCTGCGATTGCGCAGTTCGGAAGTCCCGTTGTCAGTCAATCTCGCAACCTATGCCGGTCCAGAGGCTCGCTATTGCCCGGCCGGTGTGTACGAATTCGTGTCAGACGGACCGGATTCGTCGACGCAACGGCTTCAAATCAACGCTCAGAACTGTCTGCACTGCAAGACGTGCGACATCAAGGACCCGACGCAGAACATCATTTGGGTTCCACCGGAGGGCGGCGGCGGTCCGACTTACAGCGGAATGTGACGCCGAAAAATGTAAGCGATACATCGCCTGTTAGCCAGTCTCCCCATCAATTTTCAGGATCAGGCGCCACCCTTGTGGGTGCCGATGTCGGCCCCAGCGCTAATAGAGCAGCTGTCGCGCCAACTGGTTAATCAATCACCGACGACCGTACTTGGGCGCACTCAGAAGCAGGTCAAGTGCCCTCACGCGCGCTTGAGTCGCGGTTGACCCATGGCCCCCGCACATCCAGAGCGTGGCTGGGATAAGGACTATCTGCAAGGCAGCGGTGGCTTGGGAAAAGCGAAAAGCTTGATCCGTTAGTCGGAGACCCTAGCCGATCCATCGTGATGCATCAAATCCATCGAGAGGAAGTGTGAAGATACTTGTCGCAGTTAAGCGAGTCGTCGATTACAACGTGAAAGTTCGCGTCAAGTCAGATCAGAGTGGCGTCGAATTAGCGAACGTTAAGATGAGCGTCAACCCGTTCGACGAAATCGCTATCGAACAAGCAGTACGTCTGAAAGAAACCGGTGCCGCTACGGAAGTCGTCGCGGTATCGTGCGGTACGGCGCAGTCCCTGGAGGC
>BBSL01000392.1 GCA_001319865.1 Burkholderia sp. E7m39
TGCGGAGCTGCAGCCACTCGCCGTGGCAAAACTGCTCAAGGTCGTTGTCGAAAACGAGCGGCCTGACATCATTCTGCTAGGCAAGCAAGCCATCGACGACGATGCCAACCAGACGGGGCAAATGCTCGCTGCGCTGCTGGATGTGCCGCAGGCGACCTTTGCCTCCCGCATCGAAACGACACCAGAGGGAATCAAAGTGACGAGAGAAGTGGATGGTGGTCTGCAGACCATCGCCCTGTCCCTTCCGGCAGTCGTCACCACCGATTTGCGACTCAACGAGCCCCGCTACGTGACATTACCCAGCATCATGAAGGCGAAAAAGAAGCCGCTCGACGTGACGTCGCCCGACGCCCTCGGAGTAAACGTCAAACCGCGCCTGAAGACAGTCAAGGTCGAAGAACCGGCGCGCCGCAGTGCGGGCATCAAGGTCGCAGATGTCCCCGCGTTGCTGGACAAGCTCACGAGTACGGTAAAGGTTATTTAAGGGAGCAGAAGCTCATGACAACACTCGTTATCGCAGACCACGACAACCACGCTCTTCAGAGCGCTACGCTCCACACGGTCAAAGCCGCACGGGCGTGCGCCGACGATGTGCATCTGCTTGTCGCTGGTAACCGATCCGAAGCCGTTGCAAAAGCGGCGTCCTGCCTTCAGGGGGTCGGCCGGGTGCTACACGCAGACGGCCCGGAACTCGAGCACGGGCTGGCGGAGCCGTTGGCCGCTCAGGTGCTTGCGATTGCGGATCGCTATTCCCATATCGTTTTCGCCACGACCGCCTTCGGCAAAAACGCGGCGCCTCGTATTGCCGCCCGGCTCGACGTTGCGCAGATCAGCGATGTAATCGATGTCGTGAATCCGGCAACCTTCCGTCGCCCCATTTACGCAGGCAATGCCATTGCGACGGTTGAATCTACGGATCCGATCAAAGTGTTGACGGTGCGAACTACAAGCTTTCCGGCGACATCAGCGGGAGAATGCTCTGTGGAGATTGAGCAGCTTCCCGTTGCGGCGTCTCCAGGCAAGTCCCGTTTTGTTGGCCTTGAAACCACGAAAACCGACCGGCCCGAACTGACGGCTGCGCGAGTTGTCGTCTCCGGTGGCCGGGCGCTCGGCAGTCAGGAAAAATTCGACGAGGTCATCACGCCGTTGGCGGATGCGTTGGATGCGGCTATTGGAGCCAGCCGGGCCGCCGTAGATTCCGGATACGCTCCCAACGACCTTCAAGTGGGGCAGACCGGCAAGATTGTGGCGCCGGAACTCTACATTGCGGTGGGAATCTCCGGTGCAATCCAGCATCTCGCCGGCATGAAAGAGTCAAAGGTGATTGTGGCGATCAACAAGGATCCGGAAGCGCCCATTTTTAGCATGGCGGATTACGGTCTTGAAGCTGATCTTTTTGCAGCGGTACCCGAGTTGACCCGCGCTTTGGGGGAACGACGCCGCGCCTAACGCGCCAGGAAAAGATTGGCACGGCGCTGTACATTGAAGTGTGTTCAGCCCCGTGCCAGTGGAAGAATGACCGAGCGTCCCGATGACCGTCTAGATGTCGTGGTCGCGCTCGGTATGTTTGGTATCGACTAAAGGAATGGTACACGCAACAGCATAGGGTGCCTGGCGGACTATTCCGGCAGGACCGCTGTGCGACGCGGCGCCTAAGGTAGAACGACGACGTTGCTCTGGGTAACGTAGGAGCTCGCGAGGATCTGAAACTTCTCCGCCAGATCGGCGGCCCGCGCTCGTCCCTCAGCGTCAAGATACAACTCGCCCTCGCGCACGGCACGCTCAAGACTGAGAGCCGCATCCCTGCAAGTCGGCGTCGAGCGTGCGCCGTCGAAACAGCGTGTCGAGCGTGATCGCGCCGGATAACAGTCGCGAAAGATCTGGATTACGACCGGACGACTGCTCATTGAGGGCGTACGCGGCGTCGAGTAAGCCTAAGTGGATTCGGGTTCGATTTGCCATTGTCGGCTCTCATTTGTGGAGTCGCTGAGCGGGCTGGCACAACCGAAAGATCGTGAGAAAGCAACGAGAATTACCGTTTATCGCGCCTGCCTGAGCACCTTTAATTTGGCGCCGAAACCGCCCCAGGGGCATACCGACGCAACGAGGTCAATGCGGTGAAAAAGGATCTCGCGACTGACGAATTATTGCCGGTTCCTGCCGGCGCCATGCTGACGATTAGCCCGAAATCCGGAAAGCAGGTCTTTGAGGACTCGGCGGAAAGACGCACCACTTCCCGTCTCGGTGGCGATAAAAGAACATCGCATTCGAGCGTATTCCATTGTCGGCCACGACACAAACGTAACGCCCTATCTTGGATCGCCCATAATGGCTGACCCTGAAGCCTCGTTCAGGATCTGGCGACAACCAATCCTGGACCATTGCCTTCAACGACCGCCCTACTGTCTCCATCGCCCGTCTCCATCTAATCAACGTCACCACATGTCTAGAAACGGCTCCCCAAGGGGCGTGCGAGCCGACTCGGTTGGGTCGACTATTCAATCTCATGGCGCCAAACCAGCTAAACTGAACGGCGCGATCCACACCGTGGTGAGGACAGGTAAGGACGCGCTTACGTACCAACTGCCGAGGGCCGTGAGCTATTTGACGAAATACTGCAGCTCGAGCGCAATCGCCCCACCCGCTGACGACATCGGGCCGTGGGGTGTGCCCGGCGGGCGTAGCGAATAGCGTGGCGCCTGCATCGTTTGCGCCTCCGGCGAGTCCATGGGAGACGTCAGATCACCGGATAACAGGTAAAACTCTTCCCAGTAGGTATGCAGGAAGGCGCATGGCGTCTTCGCTCCGGGGGCGAACCGGACGAACCTTGTACGGGCGCCGGTGCCGGCGGCCTCGTCCAGATCGTTCGCAAGGTACTTCACTTCGAGTCCCGGTATCCCTTCAAGGGGAATCCATCCGGACTCCAGATCGACACCCGCCATTTCAATGTGATTTCGCATACGCGACTGATCTCCTTCAAGTTATTTGAGCCCATCAGGAAGTTAGAAAGGCCCAGTTTTGATCCAATCATGGCTGCCGGTTGCCGAGGTGCCATACGCGATTTTTGCAAACCATCCGTGCACAAATTGCTAGTTCCAAACCGGTTTCCGCATGGAGGTAGCTCGAATTACGGCGACTGCACCCATGCCCGCATGCGCCCGACCACGAAATCGATCAGCGTGCGCGAAGCAAGAGTTTGATAGCGCCCAGGCATTCGTAGAAGAAACATCCGTGTACCGAATATGCTAAGTCGCCACTCTGGCAGCGAGGCGACCATGCGTCCCTCGAGCAGGTCGTGCTCCACGACGTAACCCGGTACCAGACCAACTCCCAGTCCCGCCAGCACCGCCTCGCGCAAGAACTGAAAATTCTCGGAGGCAAGCGTCGGCCGCAACGAGACCTCGCGGCGCTCGTCATCGCGATAGGCGGATACCCGTAGCTCGCGCCCTCCGACCGCCGACGTTATCAACGGCACGGACGCGATATCCTCAAGCGCCGTCGGCATGCCGTGAGACGCGGCATACTCTTTCGTCGCGCAAAGCACGTAGTGCACTTTGGCAAGCTCGATCGCGACCATCTGTTGCGACGGCTCCGACATCACGCGAATGGCGATATCGACCTCCTCCCGTAGCAGGTCGTCCACCCGGTTTTCGAACAGCAGCTCCAACGAAATATCGGGATAGGTTCGTTTGAACTCGATGAGCCAATCCGACATCACGAGGTGGCCAAAACCTGTCGGAAGACTCAGTCGGATAGCACCGTGTAACCCTTTACCCAACGACGCCACGGATTCGCGCGCTGCGAGCAGTTCGTCGCGAATGACGCGTCCGTGCTGAAAGAGCTGCTTTCCGATTTCCGTCGGCTCGACGTTGCGTGTGGTCCGTCGCAGTAGTTGCAGGCCCAGCGACTGTTCGAGGTGCGACAGGTGGTAGCTAATATTGGCGCGGCTCATCTTGAGCTTCCGAGCGGCCAGGCTGAGGTTGCCCGCCTCGATGATGTCCACCAGGAGAATGAGCGATTGTGCATCCATGACGGCATCCGTCCTATTGACATTCACAGAAGGTCGCTGGCGATCTCACACAGTTCGCGATGGTTCTGTCGTCCGACGCGTCGACCTACGCGGAAATCGCGGTCAACAGGGGTGCGGAAAATCCGCTGCTGATCGCGAGAAAAGGCGCCAGATGCAGATCCGTGCCGTCGATGCACATCACGTCTTGAAGAGCGCTTCCGTTGACGCAAAGGCATCGCGCCATCGGACCGCCCTCATTTCCTGTACCGATGAGGGCCGATTTACGGAGCTCATCGCATTTCCCTGCTAAGCGCGACTCAGACCGGTGAGCGCGGCGAGAACGACGGTGCGCGCTTTTCGCGAATTGCGGCCAGCCCTTCCTTCGCCTCCGGTCCGGAAAACCCCATGAATTCCAGTGCCAGCGACGCATCGAAAATCGGTCCGGCCTGACGCAGCCAGTTGTTCAGGGCGTATTTCGTCCACCGAATTGCCGAGGGCGCCCCATTTGCGAGACGTTGCGCGACGTCGAGCGAATGGCTTTCCAAATCACCTTCCTCGACGCTCAATGACACCAGACCCAGCGATTCGGCTTGTTCGCCGTTGACAGGCTCACACAACAGGAGGTGGTACTTTGCCTTCGCCATTCCGCACAGCAACGGCCAGACAATCGCCGCGTGGTCGCCGGCGGCAACCCCCAATCGCGTGTGGCCGTCAACGATACGTGCCGACTTGGTGGCAATCGAAATATCGGCCAGCAAGGCTGCAACGAGACCCGCGCCCACGGCCGGCCCGTGGATGGCGGAGACGATCGGCTTCGAGCAGTTGATGATGTTGTAGACGAGATCGCGTGACTCACGCCAGATGCGCGCACGCGAGTCAAAACTGTCGATCATCTCTTGAATCATCTCGAAATCGCCGCCGGCCGAGAATGCCCGACCGGCACCGCGCAGGATCACCGCGCCGACCTCGGGATCAGTATCGATTTCCTTCCAGACGTCGGCCAGTTCCGCGTGGCCCGTGGCGTCAAGCGCGTTCATGCGCTCGGGCTTGCTAAGTGTCAGCCGAAGCACACCTGACGCCGGCCAGTCGAAAGTGATGCTTTCGTAGCCCTGATATCGATGAGAACTTGCTGTCATCTTGAAACTCTCCTTGGATCAATGGGTGTCGCCAGGTCTCAGGCAACCGGTCAGGCGAAACTCAATCCGCGGTCCAGAGCGAGGACCACGGTGGTGGTCTGCTCAGAACGCCCCCTCGCAAAACAACCGAAGAATCGGCGATCTCCCCGGCCGGCGCAAATTGCCCTCGTAAGCGATTCGCTACGCCTCGCGGTATCCGCCCAGTCATCGCGTGCCGCTGCTGCTTGGGCGACCATCAGCGCGTAGTCGCGCTCGGTACCCGCCGGTGCGGGTTGACACCTATCACGGAAATACGGTCACGAAGGATGTAGCCGCCAACTGCCCGGGTAATAGAGCGCAACGTTTCCCAGGCGACGTAGTTGAATTCGACTTCCCGCCGCGTTGCCGACGTTGTTGACGATGACACCGCGACAAACCGGTTTTTCACGAATTCGCATATCGGGCGTCGCGTTACGCGCTGCAGTCCCATATCGATGGCCAGTACCTGCAGCGGCAACATATCGTGTGCTTGCGCACTTAGCAGGCGAACGTGAGCGTTGTGTCGGTTCGTTCAATTACCTGTTCCCGCGTGACGCCCTGCGCCAATTCGCGCACGACCAGGCCTTCGTCCGTGACATCCAGCACCGCAAGATCGGTGATGATCCGGTTAACCACCCGCGAGCCGGTCAACGGCAGCGTGCATTGCTGCATGATCTTGGCCCCGCCATCACGGGTGTTGTGCTCCATCAGCACGATCACCCGCCGGGCACCGCCGACCAGATCCATAGCGCCGCCCATGCCCTTCACCATCTTGCACGGGATCATCCAGTTGGCAAGGTCACCCGCCGCGCTCACCTGCATGCCGCCCAGGATCGTGAGATCCATGTGGCCGCCACGAATCATGGCGAACGACATTGAAGACGAACAGATCGACGCGCCCGGCACCATCGTGATGGTCTGCTTGGCTGCATCGATCAGGTCGGGATCGATCTCGTCCTCGTATGGCGGCGGCCCGATACC